>NZ_JAMXXL010000013.1:0-81623 GCF_024129685.1 Acinetobacter lwoffii
TGGTACGAGGCATAGCGAATAGTAAAATTGGGTTTGGCGATTTGATTTTACTACTTCGCTATTTTTTTAAGCTAAAAGTGTCAACACACCCAAATACTTTTTTAGTTTTTTAACTTTGAGACTGCTGGCAAAATTAGCCGAAATTTAAATCAGCAGATACGGAATAATATAAAATTGCAGCTCATAATTATTTTTTACTTTTCCAGAATTCCCACTTAGACTAGAGCACAATTTTGTTGCATATGCTTTTTGCCCTATGACCATTCAGGAATTAAGAAGATACCTTCGTAAAACACGTCGTCATCTCTCTAAATTTGAGCAAAGGCAGTCCGCACAAAAAGTTCTAAACCGCCTGATCCGCAGTCCAGAATTTATTCACGGCCAACATATTGGCCTGTATTTGCATGCTTTTGGGGAGATTCAGACCCAGGCGATTATTGAACGCTGCTTTAAACTGGGCAAACAGGTGTATCTCCCAGCGATTTGCGACATGAATCAACAGCTGGTCTGGATCCGGATCACCCAGCATCAATATCATAACAAGCGCTTTGCCCATCATCGGCTGGGTATGCGAGAGCCCATGAGCACCCGTGGTGTGCATGTTTCCAACCTGGATTTATTACTCATGCCGCTATTGGCCTGTGATACTTCAGGCACACGGATTGGGATGGGCGGCGGTTTTTATGATCGTACCTTGGCTTCTGCGCCTGGGCGTCCGTTCCGTCTGGGGCTGGCACATGACTTTCAACTGCTGGCACAGCCGTTAAAACGTGAACCATGGGATCAGCCCCTTGATGCTTTAATCACCCCGACAATATTTATAAAGTTCAAACGTTAATTTTGCAATTTTATCCTTGCTAACTACTTTAAAATCACATAATTAGTCATTTTTTATACAATTTAATCTTAACTGCCCTTGTATTTTTAAAATTACCCATCACTATTAAAAGCATGGCAACACCGTTGTCACTCATTAGGAGTGCTCATGTCTGAAATTATTATGAATCAAGAAACCTTAGAGCCTCAGGTTCCAAGTGTATTACCCCTTTTGGCGCTGCGTGATGTGGTGGTTTATCCACATATGCAAATTGCGCTGTTTGTCGGTCGTGAAAAATCGATCAATGCAGTTGATGTGGCTCGTAACAGTGACAATCTAGTATTTGTAGTTGCGCAAAAAGATTCGCTTACAGAAGAAATTGATCACGACAATTTATATCAATACGGTACTGTCGCGAAGATTGTGCAAGTTGTGAATCACGAAAATGATGAAAACTGTATTAAAGTCCTGATCGAAGGCCTGCACCGTGCCAAGCTGAAAACTATCATTGACGAAACTGAGTATCTGACAGCAGAGCATGAACTCAGCCCAATGACGGTGAGCGTCGATGCAGACACCCAAGCTGTGCGCTTGCAGGAATTACGTGCGCTTTTCGCTCAATATGCAGAAGCGAAACTTCGTAATGCGCGTGAACTGATCACCGCAGCCAACAAAATTGAAGATCTATTACAGTTATTGTTCTTCGTCGCAACCCGTGTTCCCTTGAATATTGATGTCAAACAGAAATTCCTGGAACATGACGAATTCGAAGCGCATTTGACTGAGCTGATGACTTATCTATTGCAACAGTCTGAAGAACAACAGATTGAGCAAACCCTGCATGATTCTGTTAAACGTCAGATGGAAAAGAACCAGCGCGAATATTTCCTGAATGAAAAAATGAAAGTCATTCAGCGCGAGCTTTCTGATATGAACGGCGGCGCGGAAGACGATGTCGCTGAAATTGAAAAACGTCTGGCTGAAGCAGATTTGCCTGAGCATGTACGTAAAAAAGCAGAAGCTGAATTCCGTAAATTAAAAGCGATGCAGCCTGCTTCAAGTGAAGCTGCTGTGGTACGTAACTATCTGGAAGTCATTCTGGATACACCATGGAATAAAGCCAGCAAAGTCAGCATTAACCTGAGCAAAGCACAGGAAATTCTGGATGCAGACCATTATGGTCTGGACGATGTCAAAGATCGCATTGTGGAATATCTGGCAGTTCAGTCACGCGTGAAAAAATTGCGTGGCCCGATTCTGTGTCTGGTTGGTCCTCCAGGTGTGGGTAAAACTTCACTCGGTGAATCAATTGCCAAAGCAACTGGTCGTGAGTTCGTGCGTATGGCACTGGGCGGCGTGCGTGATGAAGCGGAAATTCGCGGTCACCGTCGTACCTATATCGGTGCGATGCCAGGTAAAATTGTGCAGTCATTGACTAAAGTGGGTGTAAAAAACCCGTTGTTCCTGCTCGATGAAATCGACAAGATGGCGCAAGACTACCGTGGCGATCCGGCTTCTGCGATGCTTGAGGTACTTGATCCATCACAAAACAACAAGTTCAGCGATCACTATCTGGATCTTGATCTGGACCTGTCTGAAGTGATGTTTATCTGTACCGCGAACAGCATGAACATTCCTGAGGCCCTACTGGACCGTATGGAAGTGATTCGTCTCCCGGGTTATACCGAAGAAGAGAAAGTCAATATTGCGGACCGTTACCTTGTTCCTAAAGCAATCAAGAACAATGGTCTACGTGCCAAAGAATTGACCGTGCATGAAGAGGCGATTCGTGACATCGTGCGCCGTTATACCCGTGAAGCCGGTGTTCGTAACCTTGAACGTGAAGTGTCAAAAATTGCACGTAAAGTGGTAAAAGAAGCGGTTAGCAAGAAAGCCAAAAACCTTCAGGTTGAAGTGACCGCAGGAAATCTTCCAGATTACTTGGGTCCACATAAATTTGACTACGGTATGGCGGAAGAAGAAGCGCAAATTGGCCGTGTAAATGGTCTGGCTTGGACTTCTGTCGGCGGTGAATTACTGACCATTGAAGTTGCAGCAGTCCCAGGTAAAGGCAAGTTCATTACCACCGGTTCTCTTGGCGATGTCATGAAAGAATCGATTACCGCTGCGATGACTGTAGTGCGTACCCGTGCGGATGAACTCGGCATCGAAGCCTCGCGCTTTGAAGAAACCGACGTGCATGTGCATTTACCTGAAGGCGCAACACCGAAAGATGGTCCATCGGCAGGTTTGGCTTTGACTACAGCATTGGTATCTGCTTTCACGGGTATCCCGATTCGTCCGGATATCGCGATGACAGGTGAAACCAGTCTGGGCGGTCGTGCGCTGCGTATCGGTGGCTTGAAAGAGAAACTTTTGGCAGCCCATCGTGGTGGCATCAAGCTGGTATTCATTCCACAGGAAAACGTACGTGACCTGGCGGAAATTCCAGAAAATGTCAAAGAAGGTCTAGAAATTAAAGCCGTAAAATCGATTGATGAGATTTTACCGCTGGCACTGACCTCTTTGCCAAAAGCCTTGGTTAAAGCACCAATTGTGAAAACCAAAGAAGAAGCGAAAGCAGCGCGTCATTAAGACTTGATGTTTCATATAAAAAACCCTGCTTCGGCAGGGTTTTTTATTGAGTTATTGAATAAAACAACTGAATTATGGCTGTAACGCCATCGCAACCAATCCATCAATCACATGGGCCATCTTGTTCAGATCAAGCTTGTCTAAGGTATCTAATTCGGTATTGTAATAAGGATTACGATAACTCGCAGTATCGGTAATCAGCATGGTCGAATAGTTGAATTTGGCATAATTCAGATAACCAGAAAAATTCATATCCTGAGCAAAACTTGGGCTGACAAAACGCTGACACTCCAGATGGTTAAAACGCTGCATGGCATCACAATAATCTCCAGTCAGGCCAGTTGAGGCTAAATGCCCAATGGCTGCAATGAAATTGCCATGTCGTGGATAAATCCATTTTAATCCCACCGGATAGCTCTGCACCTGATGTTCATCAAAATAACCAATCGAATCCAGAATCACCACGCCCTCAATTTTCTGCTTCTGCTTTTTTAAAGACTTGGCATGCATATAACTGCCCATATGTTCTGTCTTGAAAAAAGGCGGCTCTTCAAGCGTATAGAAAGCAAATTCGACATCATGTTTGAGCTTGGATTTTTGCAGGGCCAGTAATCTTGCAGTTTCCAGTAAACCCGCTACCCCTGAGGCATTATTATCAGCACCGTTTCGGGCACTAAAGACATCATAATGTGCCCCCATCACCATCTTGGTTTTGGCTTGAGTATCCAAGCTACAGATGACATTTCGGTAACTCAGGTTATTGACCACATAAACCTGAAACTGGCATGGAATACCAAAGCGCTGCATCTGCCCTTTGATCCAGGCAGATACCCGATTCAGCTCTTTTAAATTTTTATAATTTCGGTATTCATCGACACTCATGATCTGGCTAAAAAATAATTCCAGATGAGAGACCTGAGCATTTTTGCTCGAATTGGCTGCACAGAGACTAGGCCCCATGAGGCCTATCAGTAACAGCAGCACAGTACAACATCCTTTTATCATGACACTGTTCCGCATTTATTATTATTCCATTCCTTTATCAAGCGGATACTTTAACTAAGGACATTAAAGCAACACTAAATCTCTCATTTCAATTTCAATTTGTTTCCCTGCTCAACTTCATGTTGTTTGATCGTTATAATGAGGTATCCAATTATTGATCTGTCTGTATGAAAATCCGTATCCTGACCATTGGTCAAAAAATGCCAGCGTGGGTGCTGACTGGTTTTGAAGATTATTTCAAACGTATTCAGCCTTTTGTACAGACCCAGATTATTGAACTGCCGATGGCCAAGCGCGGGAAAAATGATTCTGAAGCGGATATTCTGAAATACCGTAATATTGAGGGCGACAGTATTTTAAATGCGCTCAAGCAGAATGAAACCCTGATTGCGCTTGAAGTGGGCGGACGTGAATTCAGTACCGAAAAACTGGCTGAAACCATGAAAGGCTGGATGCTGGAAGGCAATGATATAGCACTTGCGATTGGCGGGCCGGATGGTCACTCAGAAGCCGTGCGTAAAGCTGCTGCATGGCACTGGTCACTTTCCAAGTTAACCCTGCCGCATCCACTGGTACGTGTCATGCTGATCGAGCAGCTTTATCGTGCCATGAGCATCAATAACAACCATCCTTATCATCGGGCAGGCTAATGATTTTGCTGAAGCGTTCTTTATATGCAACGTTTTGTTGAATAATATCTCCTGCTCTTATTTCTATTTTTCATGCATTATTGAGGCATCTTTCCAGATGTGGTTTGACTTATGAACTTACAAACGTTGCCCGGCTTATTTATTTCTCATGGCTCTCCTATGCTGGCGCTGAATCCTGAGCAAGTGGGTCCTGCCTTGCATCGTTTGAGCGAAAATCTGCCACGCCCGGAAGCGATTATTGTGATGTCTGCGCATTGGGAAAGTGATGCGTTGGAAGTCAGTAGCGCAATTCGCCCAGAAACTTGGCATGATTTTCGTGGTTTTCTGCCTGAACTTTATCAATTACGCTACCCTGCACCGGGAAATCCTGAATTGGCCGAGAAAGTCTTAGGCTTGCTGGCCAATGCCGGCTTTTCTGCACATGCCAACAGTACTCGTCCGCGTGATCATGGGGTATGGATGCCGCTGCTACATATGTATCCAGATGCCAACATTCCCGTGGTAGAAATTTCCTTACCCATGTCGATGAGTGCGGATGAGATTTATCAGATTGGTCAAAGTCTCGCACCTTTACGTGAACAGCAAATCCTGCTGATTGGTTCGGGCAGTATTACCCATAATTTACGTGAACTGTCTTGGGATGGATCGGCTGCTGATGTACCCGAATGGGCCTCAGGCTTCCGTAATTTTGTGGTGCATAAACTGACGCACAATGATTATGATGCTGTACTGGACTGGTCCAATATTCCGCATATGGCACGGAATCATCCAACGCTGGAACATTTTGCTCCGATTTTCTTTGCGATGGGCACAGGTCAGCGTTTTAGTCTGGTACATAGCAGTTTCACCATGGGTTCACTCGGTATGGATATTTACCGCTTCGATTAATCTTGCTTCAGCGCTAAAATCTTAATGATGGATACATTTTGCAACCCAAAGCTGCGAAATGTATCCATATTTTTTTGCAATACATCCATTATTATTGTTTGAACTTTATATACTTCATTATAAGTCCATGAAATTAAAATTTATTGTGCTGGCATTATTGCCTTTAACTTTTGCAGGCTGTCAGTCCAGTGATATTCAACGAGCTGGAGATCTTGCGGTGGCCACCATCCAACAAAAAAATGCAGATCAGATTCTTCCAGCCTATTACTGGGAACTGAATCGTGGACTAGAACGACCCGTTGTACTGAGTTTCAACGCTCAAGGCCGGCTGAGCGCCGTGACGGGCTGTAATGGACTCGGGACGACCTGGTCAGTCAAAAACAATATCATCACCACCAGCGAAGTTATAGGCACTGAAATGGCCTGTGATGCAGCATTGATGGAGCAGGAACGTTTTGTCAGCCAACTTTTACAGAAGCGTGACATTCCTTTTACGCTCAATACCACAGATCCTGACAAGCCGACCCTGACGTTGATGGCCGCAAATGGTCAAACCTATGAATTTATCGGGAAAATGACTCCGGAAACCAAATACCAAGGACAGGCTGAAACAATTTTTCTGGAAATTTCCCCCGATACCAAACAATGTACCGGCGTAACCCAACAAAGCTGCTTGCAAGTCAAAGAAGTGAAATATGATCAGAATGGCCTGAAAACTCAGGTCGATAAGGACTGGACTTTATTCTATGATCAGATTGAAGGTTTTCGGCATTCACCAAATGAACGGCAGATTATTCGGGTCAAAAGTTTTGAAATTAAGCATCCGGCAGCTGATCAATCGAAATATGCCTATATTTTTGATATGGCGGTTGAGCGTGAATTAGTTAAGGGTGCTCTTTAAGGCTAAAAATACCAGATATAAAAAAACCGGGGCAACAGCCCCGGTTTTTTCAGCTTAGACTAAGTCAGACTTAGAATACGCCTTGAGCAAGCATTGCATCAGCAACTTTTACGAAGCCAGCAATGTTCGCACCGTCAACATAGTTCACAGTACCGTCTTCTTTAGTACCGAATTTCACACAGTTACGGTGAATTTCTTTCATGATTGCGTGTAAACGCTCATCAACTTCTTCGAAAGTCCAGCCTAAACGCAATGCGTTTTGAGACATTTCCAGACCAGAAGTTGCCACACCACCTGCATTTGATGCTTTACCTGGCGCATAAAGAATTTTCGCTTCAACGAATTTCTCAACCGCTTCAAGCGTAGAAGGCATGTTCGCACCTTCAGCCACACAGATTACACCGTTTGCAAGAAGCTGAGCAGCGTCGTCTGCATCAAGTTCGTTTTGAGTCGCACATGGCAATGCGATATCACACTTGATACCCCAAGGACGTTGTCCTTCAAGATATTCGAAACCATGTTTAGATGCGAATTCTGAAATACGGCCACGTTTTACATTTTTAAGTTCCATGACTTCAGCAAGAAGCGCCTCAGTGAAACCGTCTTTAACGTGAACTGTACCGGCAGAGTCAGAAAGTGAAACCACTTTCGCACCGAGGTACATTGCTTTTTCAGCAGCATATTGCGCAACGTTACCAGAACCTGAAATCGCAACGACTTTATCTTTGAAGCTTTCGCCACGAGACTTAAGCATTTCCTCAGCGAAATACACAGTACCGTAACCCGTTGCTTCCGGACGTGCCAATGAACCACCGAAAGTTAAACCTTTACCAGTGAATACACATGCCGTGTCGTTACTTAATTTTTTCATCATGCCGGCCATGTAGCCCACTTCACGACCGCCTACACCAATATCACCTGCAGGGATATCTGTGTTCGCACCAAGGTGACGATACAGCTCGATCATTAAAGCCTGGCAGAAACGCATGATTTCGCCTTCTGATTTGCCTTTAGGGTCAAAATCAGAACCACCTTTACCGCCACCCATAGGAAGTGTGGTTAAAGCATTTTTAAATGTTTGCTCAAAGCCTAAGAATTTTAGGATTGAAAGATTCACTGAAGGGTGGAAACGCATACCACCTTTAAATGGACCGATCGCTGAGTTGTATTGTACGCGGAACGCACGGTTTACTTGAGTCTGACCTTGGTCATCTACCCAAGAAACTCGGAACTGGATCGCACGTTCTGGCTCAACTAGACGTTCTAGTAAACCATGTGCTGCGTATTGTGGATTCTTTTCAATGAACGGCCACAAACTGGTCATCACTTCTTCTACAGCTTGAAGAAATTCTGGTTGATGTGCATCACGTGATTTTACGTAATCTAGGAACTCATTAAGTGTGTTGTATTTCAACGCTTAATCCTCAGCAGAAAATGGATCAAAATTGGTCAAATTTACAATCAATGTTAAATTTTGGCGCAAAATATTAAATATCTTTTGTAACTAATCTACAATACTTTTTTTGAAAATACTTTAAAATTAATTTGATAACAAATATTTATATTGATTATGAAAATTTTTTCTATGTCAGGAAATGCCAATCGAATCAAGGCTTACATTTAGATTTATGCCTAATAATAAGGCACAAGTTGACCCTTAATTGCGCACGACTTAGGAGTTTAAAAATATGTTAAAATTGATGAATCGACATATTTTGTTTCACTTACTCTCTCATGCTTGCCATGAGTAACGCTGGTTATACATGAATTCGCCCATTTCTCTGGTCCAATCGATTGACGCTTTACTCCCTCAAACCCAATGTGGACTCTGCGGTCATCGTGACGGATGTTTACCTTATGCCCAGTCGATTGCTGAGGGTGAAAATGCCAATAAATGTGTGCCGGGCGGACAGCCTGTTGCCGATGCTTTGGCTAGATTATTAAATCGCCCTAAACTTGTGGCAGAAGAAAGTGTCTGGCCAGTTCAAGCCGATGGTCGTCCTCAGCGCATCAAAGCCGTAATTCGTGAAGATGAATGTATTGGCTGTACCAAATGCATTAGCGCCTGCCCGGTCGATGCAATTATTGGTTCCGGTAAACTGATGCACACCATTCTGACCGATCTATGTACGGGCTGTGAGTTATGTATTCCCCCCTGTCCGGTAGACTGCATCGATTTGGTTGAAGATCAACAACCCTTGCCGACTGAAGCACAGCGTCTTGCGGAACAGGATGATCTGCGTCAGCGTTACTATGCGCACATCCAGCGTGAAGAAAAACGGCGTACCGATCGTAAGGGACCTATGGTCCGTGCAGAAATTGATACTGCCCTGTTTGCCCGTTTCTCTGCTTTAAATGAGCAACTTCCTGTGATTGAAGTCGCGAGCAAGCCAGAGAATGCACCTGTAGCTTTCGATTCCAAGACCACGATTGAACTGGCAAAACTACGTACCCAAATTAAAAAACTGGAAAAACAGCTTTCGGTTCGTGAAGATGCCCGAAAACGCACCCAACTGGAAGAACTGACACAGCAATTACAGGCTTTACAGGGATAGAACATGACCACAGCAAAGGCCAAGCCCGTTAAAAACATGACCAAAAAGCAGATTCAGACCTTTTTTGAACGCCTGCGTGAACAGCGGCCTAACCCAAAAACTGAGCTGAATTATTCCAATCCCTTTGAATTACTGGTCGCGGTCACGCTCTCTGCTCAAGCTACCGATGTCAGCGTCAACAAAGCCACAGACAAACTCTTTCCAGTCGCCAATACGCCGGAAGCCATTTATGCGCTAGGTGTGGACGGCTTGAAGGAATATATCAAGACCATTGGTTTATATAACTCGAAAGCGGTCAACGTGATTAAAGCCTGCGAGATGCTGATTCAGAAGCACAACAGCATCGTACCGGACAATCGTGCAGACTTAGAAGCCCTGCCGGGTGTAGGTCGTAAAACGGCGAATGTGGTACTGAATACGGCCTTTGGTCAGCCGACCATGGCGGTTGATACCCATATTTTCCGGGTAGGTAACCGTACCGGACTAGCGGTTGGCAAAAATGTGTTGGAAGTTGAACACCGTCTGGTCAAAGTCATTCCCAAGGAATTTATCATTGATTCACATCACTGGCTGATTTTACACGGTCGTTATACGTGTATTGCGCGCAAACCGAAATGTCATGAATGTGTAGTATCCGATGTGTGTAACTGGCCGGATCGGTTTGAATTTGGTGCAGCCCGCCAAATTGCAGTGAAAAATATTGAGCTTGCTGAATAGAACGGCGTGATCAAGCTGGGATAAAAATAGGTGACCAATGTGTCACCTTTTTATCGACTATGAGAAGAGTGCTTTTCGTTCAAACCAAATTCTTAGCTGAGCTGAACTATTATGGATTATTTATCCTGATCTTGTTCAGCCTTTTCCTGCTGCTTGCGCTGTTCAAGTTCGGCTTGTAATTTTGGATGGAGCTGGCGCTCAGGTCGCTTTGCTGCATTTTCAGCACGTTCTTCCTGACGTACTTTGTTGAGCATTTTAAAACTGAAATAGAACAGACCTACCAATACTGCCAGAAAGACTACCATCAACACCAATACGCCAAATTTCATAGCAACAAGTACCCTGTTCAAATACGCAATAAAAAAGAGCCCTAATATGACTTAGGGCTCTCCGATTGTCAAAATCATCGTCAGCCGATTATTTTGCCTGATCCAGAATCGCGAAAAGATCAGTTTGAACTTCATCGATTGGACGTAAACCATTTAGCTTGTCATAAGTTGGTGCATTTTCACCAGACGCTGCACGGCCTTGGTAGAAACCAACCAGTTGCTCGGTTTCAGTATGGTAAGAACCTAGACGCTTACGAATGGTTGCTTCCTGGTCATCAGGACGTTGAACCAGATCTTCACCCGTTTCGTCATCTTTACCTTCCACTTTTGGCGGGTTGTAAACGATGTGATAGACACGGCCAGATGCAGGATGCTGACGACGGCCAGAAAGACGTTGTACGATTTCTTCATCTGGTACATCAATTTCAATCACGTGATCAATTGCAATGCCTTCTTTTTCCAAGGCTTCTGCTTGAGGAATGGTACGTGGGAAACCATCAAAAATGCAGCCGTTTACACAGTCAGGTTGCGCAATGCGCTCTTTCACCAGACCAATGATCAACTCATCAGAAACCAAACCGCCATTGTCCATGACACTTTTAGCTTGTAGACCTAATTCAGTTCCTTCACGAATTGCAGCACGGAGCATATCACCGGTTGAAATTTGTGGGATATTGTAGCGCTTACAGATCAACTGAGCTTGTGTACCTTTACCTGCTCCAGGTGGTCCGAGTAAGATAATGCGCATATATAAACATCCTCATTTAAACAATATGTATGACGCCACGACCACAATCACCCGATTGTGTCCCCCGACATCTCATTATAAGAAAGCCACAAACAAATGGATTAAACCCGCGACAAAACCGGTTACCCCACCCAATAAAATCAGAATCCATTCATCTTCCTGAAATGCAGGACGTAAAAGATTCTGAAACTCCTTCGGAGTCAACTCACGTATGCGGTCTCTAAACATTTGATAGATTTTCTGTGCACGGCTCGCATTAAATGCTGGGTCGCATACAGGTACCATCGTAATTTCAATCGAGCGATCGATCAAGTCCGTCTTGAGTTTTGCATACTCTTTTGGTCCTAAAGACAGCTGTAAAGAGGTCCGAACCAGGGGTGTTTCCATAATTTCATTAATATGACGTTTGATAATGCGGCGGGTTTTGTCTTTTCTGCCGCCATACATCATCTCGGTCATGATCGATTTTAACGTAATCAGGTCTTCTGTGACTACACTTGCGAAGACGTCAGAGACTTCATCCTGACGTTTCATAAATGCGCCTTGTATGTTATAGGTGCCGATACGAGGAATCACCGGCTTAATCCACGGAAACTTGCGATTTGTGGTACGGGCAAAGAATTGCGGGTACTTTACTGGGTGTGGATAGAGTGGGTTGAATACCATCCAGATCGCGATCCAGTTGGTCAAAAAGCCCCAGATCGCAGCCCAGAACGGTACAGTCCAGTGCCACGGCACTACAAACCAGACAATCATCTGGAAAATCCCAAAGAACATCCCGATGAGGGCACTGATATGCCAGATAAAATTGATCTCTTTTTGACCCACCTTCAGGAACATACGCACCATCAAGCGACGGTCGCCTTCCATCTGGCTCACTACCATTTCACGCATATCTACAAGTGACTCGACGTTCATGGTCAGCTCAGTCACTAATTCACGCAAAATTGCCGGCATTTGTTTTTGTGCTTGTGCATAAATTCTGCGCTTAATAGCAAAAGGTAGGTTTTCCCAGAGCACCGCATTGCGATCCATCATCACTTCATCAATCAGGTGTTCCAGTTCGAAACCGACCTGCTCGCCAATGATGCGTGCCATATCATCCGGATCCATCGCCTGTAAAAATTCGCGGATAGAGCCTAATTTTGACAGTGTGTTATCGGTAATAATGCCTGAAATACGTCCAGCTTTGCGTGGCACAATCCCTTGCCAACCCACAGGTAAAGGCCCGAGATGGAAACCCCAAAAATTGATCGGATAAAAGACCATTTTCAGCGCCATCCAGACGTGAGCCCAGGTTACAAATGCAGTCACTGGAATAATGCTGAGCACGGCCCAAAAATCCGGGCGGTTTACAAAGGTTTGCCACAACTCGTTGACGTACTCAAGCATGCATAACTTCCATATTTAATTTTTTGTTCACAGAATACACATATTAATAAGGTCGAATATTTTGTCTATAAACCGATACTTAAAGTATAGGAAAATTGTAGCCGGGGTTCTGTTTCAGCCACAGCACGACCATTTCGGTCTTCGAGTTTCTCTCCGGCACCGATCCCGATACTAAAACTGCTGATCCGTTCTGAACTAAGCAAAACATAGGCCAAATCAACGCCAGCACCTAAACGGCCTTCATACTCGCCATCAACCTGTTTGCTGTCGATATGACCGGCATAAACCCCGACATAATAACCATTTTTGTCTTTGCCGGTGAGATGTGCTGGATAACGAAAGCCTGCCTGGCCGCCAATCGTACGATCATCATCCAGAAAAACACCACCTTTCACATAAGCAATCCCATAAGGGTTCACCCATTCGGTATTTAAATGCAGTAATTTCTGGGTAAAACCAACACCCACATTAAAGGCTTTTGCCTGAGCAGGCTCTATTTTGGTTGCAGTATTATTAATCTGCTCATGTGCATAAGCCCCGTTCGCCCACAATGCAAACGCTAACAAAGGGTAAACCTTGTTCATTCCTTCACCATCTTCCTTAATTATAGTTTTTGGTATAGTCCTATTTTTATTAGATTTTACTCTAGCAGAATTATCACAACTCTTATATACAGCACTTTACAATTTTAATGTCTGCAAAGTCAAAGCTTAAAGGAACTGATTGCAAAGGCAGTTTTTCATTATCAAATCAAGTGCAGTTGCGTTAGAATACTCCACTTTGATTCTTTTCTACCACTCTCAGGTCTTAAGTCGATCGCGTATGAAGCAGCACTTTCCTTTAAAAAATGCACAACAAGAAAAGCGCATCTATCGCAGTCGAGTCTTGATTTCCATGGGTATTGTCATTTTCTTTATGCTGCTGCTGGTCAGCCGCTATGCCTATTTGCAACTGTTCAACTTTGAAAGCTTTACTACAGCTTCTGATGAGAACCGGATTCGTCTGCAACCCCTCCCCCCAGCGCGCGGTTATATTTATGACCGAAACGGCGTTCTGCTGGCCGATAACTATCCGGTATTTACTGCCACTTTAAGTCGTGCCGACGTACAGGATATCGATCAAACGCTCGAACGCCTCAAACCGATTCTGGAACTGACCGAAGAAGACCTGGAACGCTTTCAAACCCGGATTAAAACAGCGCGTAAAACCGAACGGGTTTCAATCAAGCTCAACCTGAATGAAAATGATATTGCCCGTTTCAGTGAAGTGAAATATCAATTTCCGGGCGTGAATATTGAAACCCAGATGACCCGCTACTATCCGCATGGTGACCTGTTCGCACATGTGATTGGTTATGTCGGTCGGATTAATGACAAAGAACTGAAATCAATTGATAAGGATCTCTATGCTGGAACCAACCTGATCGGAAAAATCGGTGTGGAAAAATCCTATGAAGAACTTTTACATGGTGTGCCGGGAAATGAATCGGTAGAAGCAGATGCCTTTGGTAATGTGCTGCGTCATTTGGGCCGTAAAGATCCGGTACGTGGTAATGATCTGTTCCTGTCACTGGATTACGGCTTGCAGGTAGTCGCTTCGGAGCAACTGGCCGGGCGTCGTGGCGCGATTGTGGCGATGAATCCCAAAACCGGGGAAATTCTGGCGCTGGTCTCCAGCCCAAGTTTTAACCCGAATCTGTTTGTGACCGGGATCAGCACCAAAGATTATTCGTTCCTGCGTGATAACCTTGATCAACCTTTATATAACCGTGCGGTACAAGGGGTTTATCCGCCTGGCTCTACTATTAAACCAATGTTTGCACTCGGTGGTCTGCATCATGGTTTGGTGGACTGGGATACCACTATTTCTGATCCGGGTTATTTCAGCCTGCCGGGAGACAGTCACCGTTTCCGTGACCATAAAAAATCCGGGCATGGCGCAGTGAATATGCATAAGGCCCAAGTCGTCTCCTGTGATACTTATTTCTATGTCATGTCCTACCGCATGGGTATTGAAAAAATGAATACCTGGATGCGTCAGTTTGGCTTTGGGGAAAAAACCGGCGTGGACTTACCAAGTGAAAGCTCAGGACTGTATCCAAACCCGGAATGGAAAATGCGTACCCGCAAGGCCAAATGGTCACGTGGTGAAACCATTTCTGTCAGTATTGGTCAGGGTGCTTTTACTTCAACGCCATTGCAGCTGGCTATGGCCACAGCCATTACCGCCAACCATGGCAATAAAGTCATTCCCCATGTTCTGCGCGAAAGTCGCGGTGCCAAACCGTTCAAGGTGCATAATGGCACGCATGGCAAGATCGATTTTAATGGTCAGGAAGAAGACTGGATCAAAATGCGTGATGCGATGGTGGACGTAATTCAATCCGGTACAGGCCGAGGCATCAAAAGCGGCTTACAATATTCTATTGCCGGAAAAACCGGTACGGCACAGGTAAAAAGTATTGCTCAGGGCAAGCGCTATAATGAATCCTTATTGACTGACCGTCAGCTGGATCATGGCCTGTTTGTCGGTTTTGCACCTGCTGAAAATCCTGAAATCGCGATTGCAGTTATTCTGGAAAATGGTCGCGGTGGTAGTGCCGCAACGGCTCTGGCCCGTCCAATTTTTGATTACTGGTTACTGCATAAAGATAAAAATCCGGTACGCCCACAAGGCCACCAATTAAGTGGTGGTCTGATGACGGCCGGAATCAAGCCAGCTGAATTGCCAAGTGGTGCAGGCATGTTGAGTCAGGATGCAGCATCTAGTGCCGTTCCAGCCAGTGACCAGCCCGACAATGCTGCTCCGACTTCTGCAAATACGGCTGCATCTCCCGCAGCAACACCTGCTCCGACACCGGTAGAGCGAGATTAAAGATGAAAAACCAGCTTCGAATTATTGGTGGTGACTGGAAACGCCGCCAACTGCCTTTTGCCAGCATTGAGGGTTTGCGCCCGACGCCTGACCGTGTTCGGGAAACACTGTTTAATTGGCTGATGTGGGATGTACAAAATGCCCAGGTGTTGGATATTTGTGCCGGTTCTGGGGCATTGGCGTTTGAGGCATTATCGCGTGGTGCTGCATCAGTGGTGATGATTGAGCCGGATCGTACTCAGGCACAATTTCTGACCCAAAATCTGGAACTTTTAAAAGTCACCAAAGCACGTGCACAATTAAAAGTGGCTACGGCGCAGCAAGCTTTGTCTACCCTTCAGGCACAGTTTGATCTGGTTTTTCTAGATCCGCCATATAGCCTGGATTTATGGGAAGAACTAGCGCTAAAGGCAGATCCTCTGATCAAGGACAATGCCTATATTTATGTAGAAGCAGATCGTGATTTACAATTACTTAAATTACCGTCCTCATGGCGTTTAATTAAAAATACCAAAGCCGGTACAGTTCGTGCGGGGCTTTATCAAAAAAGTATTTCTTGATTTAAATTGTTTTGAAGAGCCATTAAAAAAGGATTCCTCAGTGGAATCCTTTTTGTCATTGTAGTCAGTCAAATTTAAAGACTGTGATTAACGATCACGGCGCCAGTCGCGGTTATCTCGGTCACGTTTCCAATCCCGATGATCTTTATGGTCCTTATTTTTCCAGTCATGATTTCTGTGGTCTCGATCATAATGTCCATTACGATCTCTGTTGCCACGATAATCATCATCCCAAGGATCAACCACACAACCGGTTAATGACACAGCCAATACAGAAAGTAATATCACTTTTTTCATCATGTCCATCACCTCTTACTGCACTCTGTCAGTATCAGGCGAGTTCATGGAGAGTGAACGGAGCCATTGTTGCACTCTTGTAGAGATTTATGCATGTTTTATGCATGGCCGTAAACCTCTTTTTTCTTAATTAGCATTCATGCTTTTATGAGAATTTGAACTTTCATTTGCATAAATCCAGCTAAATGGAAGCTTGGCTTTTGTTTAAATCTTGAGAATACTGCTGCCTTTGCTTATGACCTGATCTTTATGACTTGGCTGTTATTTATTCTTGGTGCAATGGTCGCAGGTTTTGTCCAGGGGCTGACCGGCTTTGCCTTTGCCCTGATCGCCATGTCTTTCTGGGTCTGGGTGCTGCCTCCGCAACTGGCCGCACCCTTGCTGGTATTTGCCTCGATCTGGAGTCATGTGATTTCACTCAGTCAGGAAAAAAAGCAGCTAGTTTTATCCAGACAGTTGGTGCTGCCTTATCTGATTGCTGGTCTGATTGGCGTGCCGCTGGGTACTTATCTGTTGCAGATCATTCAAGCAGATACCTTTAAGATGATCTTGGGATTTTTTCTGGTACTGTGGTGTCCGGTGATGCTATTCAATCCGCAATTCAAAACAATTCAGCATTCAGGAAAATTGACTGATAGCTGCATCGGTTTTATTGGCGGAATTTTAGGAGGACTGGGCGGTTTTTGCGGTGCCATTCCTTCGGCCTGGGTGATGTTAAAACAATTATCCAAAGCCCAGCAGCGCTATATTTTGCGGCATTTTAATTTTGCAATTCAGCTCTTCACGCTGGGTACGTATCTATGGCAAGGCCTGATCAATCAAAGCCATTTACCGTATCTGGCATTGCTGATTGTTTTTGTGAGTATTCCGGCGATTTTAGGCGCAAAACTATTTTATAAAATTTCGGAATTATTGTTCAAACGCATGATCTTAAGTTTACTCTTTAGTGCAGGCTGTTTTCTATTAGCGTCCCAATTCATTTAAACACAAGATCAAGCCGAGTCTGTCTTCCCCGCTAAAGCTTGAATCCGGTGAAATAACTGCTATGTTAAGGCCAATCTTTGTAAATATAGATCATCATTATGGAGATTCGTGATCAGATCGTTCTTGTTACTGGCGGTGCACGTGGTTTGGGTTTAGCCATTACTCAGGCTTTACTGGCGGAGGGTGCGCGTGTGGTCGTCAACTATCATCGCAGTCAGCAGCAAGCTGAACAGCTGGCCCAGCAATATCCAGATCAAGTCTTTATTTATCAGGCAGATGTGACCCAAGCTGATCAGGTACGTGCTTTATTTGCCGCAGCTAAAACCCATTTCGGGGAAGCGATTCATGCTGTAATCAATAACGCACTGATTCAATTTGAATTTAATGGTGATGCACGCCCTAAAGTAGAAACGCTGACTTGGGATATGTTGCAACGGCAATTTAGCGGTGCAGTACAGGCTGCCTTAAATACTACACAAGCCGCACTGGATGATATGAAACAGGCAGGGTTTGGCCGGATCGTGAATATTGGTACAAACCTGGTGCAAAATCCGGTGGTTCCTTATCATGACTATACCACCGCCAAAGCTGCATTATTGGCCTTTACCCGCACCACGGCGCAGGACTTGGGACAATATGGCATCAATGTGAATATGCTCTCTGGTGGCCTGTTACAAACCACGGATGCCAGTAAGGCCACACCTGACATTGTCTTTGACCTGATTGCTCAATCGACGCCTTTACGCCGCGTAATTACACCAGAAGAATTTGCTGCTGCAATCCTGATGTTTTTGTCACCTTATTCACGTGCCGTCACAGGACAAAACCTGATTGTAGATGGTGGCTTGGTCAAAGGTTAAATGTTTAGAGAATGGACTTGAATTTTCAAATTCTGTTGTTCTATTTTTTAACCATTTGGTAGATTAAAAAGGTTTTGTGACCGGGTTTTACTTCTACAATAGTGCGCTCCCATAAAGCCTTTAGTCTACTTTCCATGAAATTTATCACGACATTGCTCAGTACCTTGCTACTGGCAGGTTGTATGTCCAGCGATTTGAAAAAATCAGAACAATTACTGCAAAATTTCCATTGTGTCAAGGTAGATACCGCCCAAATGCCACATAACAGTATGACCGACTATTATCAGCAGATGTTGTATAGCAGCAAATCAAAGGTCGAATCTTATATCAAGCAATATCATCAGGGTGAAGAGCTGTTTGACCTGCCACTGCATGAAGTAGTAGAACAGCAATATGATCTGTATAAAGATGCCTGCCAAAATCTGGGTGGAATTTTGCCCGCTTCTGAACATGCATCTTAAGTCTGTCAATCTTCATGATTATTAGGCAATAAAAAAGCAGGAGAATTTTCCTGCTTTTTCAATTCAGTTTTAATTCTGATAATAACGCTGATCTACACTAAAGCATTCAGGGAATTTTGGCTGAATCTCTGCATAAAATGCCATGATTTCCGCCATATCTTTTTCATAATCCCCTGTCGGATAAACGATTTTACCTACGCCAGTTTTCTTCTTGGCATAGTCCATATAGGCCAATGCAATCGGCACACCTGCATTAATCGCTACATGATAAAAACCTGTCTTCCACTGTTCCTGCTTTGCACGCGTTGCTTCTGGCGTGACCAGCATGACCAGTTTAGGATGAGTCTTGAATAAGTCTGTCATCAGCTGAACCATGCTCGGACGAGGCTCACCCGGCTGTTTAGGACGGCGATCAATCCCGATACCGCCCATAGCACGCACAAAAGGCCCAAATGGCAATTTCATGTAACTGTCTTTAATGGTTAAGCGAACATTCACGCCTAATGCTTTTAAGGCCAGACGTGCATACAATGCATCCCAATTACTGGTATGAGGAGCAGCAATCATGACACATTGGTCTAAATCTAGGGGCCAATGGTTATCAATTTCCCAACCCATCAGGTTCAGGCTTTGTTCTGCTAACTTCTCAAACACGTCACGCACCAATTCTATTCAAAATTGCGCGAATTTTAGCAACCTAGACAAATATAGATAGTGTTCTATGAGCAATAAATAAACAATTAATCTATATTTGTATAATTAGAATTTTTAAATGAATAGTTGATTATTTTTACCGCCTTCAACTTATCTCACACATCAATTTACGGATAGTTCAGATTGCTTCCCCATATAAATAGGAATTTCTTTCCAATTTAAAGAATTCATGCATTAAAAAGCTCTTGACCTCCTAATTTTGGGATATGGCAAATATGGGGGTCTTTTTATACTGAATCCACATTATAAATTTCAGGAAGATTCTAATGAAAAAAACTTTACTTTGCCTTGCTTTAGCGGGGGTTACTTAGTGCCTGCGGCGGTTCGGATGATAACTCAAGTACACCTCCTGCAAGTAATATTGGAACCCAGACAGGGGTGCTGACGGATGCTGTGATTTCTGGAGTACGCTATGTCACAAGTAGTGGTGCAACAGGAGTTACCAACGAAAAAGGAGAATTTAAATTTAATGATGATGAAAAAGTAAAATTCTTTATTGGGGGTGTACAACTCGGTGATGAAATTGAAGCAAAGGAGCGTATCACACCATTAGATTTAGTCGAAAGTGAAAATGCGCGTATCAACCTTATGGTTTTTTTACAATCCTTAGATGGAAAAGGTGATCATAGCGATGGCATTCAGATTAGTGATGACACTAAAACAGCCTTCACTGCTGTAAAGCTTAATTTTAACCAAAGTACCACCGACTTCGTAAATGAAGTTGTCACCAAAACAGCCATCACACCAGATCAGTTGATAACACCAGAAAAAGCTTCAGAAAACTTCCAAGCGACCTTCTACAAAGATATTGCCGGTACGTGGGAGATTAACCGTACCGATAACACTGCTGTGTTGATTCACATTCTGGAAGATGGACGCTATGCACTAGGTGAAGCAGAAGCAAAAGATGAGAGTGGTCAAGCAGGCATTGAAATGGGCCGCTTAAAATGGAATGCAACAACAACCGTGATTGAACCGGAAATCCTACATGACACCAATGGTGAATGGGGACTTTCACATCCTGCCGAGAATAAACCTTATTCTTTAAACTTTAATGGAACTCAATTAATTCTTACTGAACCCGGCGTTAGTACTGAATACCGTTTAAATCGAGTTAAGCAGTCTAATAGTCTCGTCGGCACGTGGCGACTCAATGAAACGCACCTATTTGCTTTCTTTGATAACAACTATTATTTCTTCCTAGACACTGAAGGTGGAGATGACTGTGGTTGGCCAGGAATTGAATATGGCAAATATACATTGTCAGCAAATACTCTCACCACAACCGAGGTATTATTCGATACCAACGAGTGTGGTGGATTACAAGATAGTTCAAATGGCAGCAAGACAATTGCAAGCATCAATATATCTAACAACAATCTTATCTTACATCCGCAAGGTGAAGATCCTGTAACTTTACAACGTGTTAAATAACCCATATAAACCGGCTTGAATATGAAATTCAGGCCGGTTTAATCAATATGTTCAAATTGAATGGTACAACCCATCAATAAATGCATCAGTTTGATTTGCGAACAACATTGGGTTTTTTCATAAATATTTTTAAAATACGTCCGTACCGAACTCAGCGTAATGCCACACTGTTCTGCAATATCTTCTATTTTATAACCATTAATTAACAACTCACATAAATCAAACTCTCGTTTGGAAAGCTGGTAACACTGTTGTAGGTAAGTTCTTGACAGGGAATAATGCTGGTTTTTATCCGTCATAAATAATGCAATCTGATGCTGAGCAGACTGTAAATGTTGCATATTTCTTAATTTCTTAAAGGGCACTACCGTCAGCATGAATTGCGAGCCTGCCCCATCACTCAACGCCAGGACTCCACCCACTTCAGTTTGAATGGTCGTATCTTCCAGCAAAGCACTTTCCAGAAGCTGATCAAAACGTATCTGCTGACTATAATTGGTTTTTAGACGGTTATGTATATCCAGATCCAGACATGAACTTTGATCAAGCATCTTTTGCGCAATGGGATTGGAATAACTTAAACACAGGTTTTGATCAAGCAGTACAATTCCGGTTTTTAAACTATCCAATACGGTATACAAGCTTAAATTATCTTGCTGAATCAAGTTGATTTGCCGGTGAATTTGCAAAGCCCGGCGTAAATGAATACTGATACGTCTTAGAAAATCCAGCTCAGGCTGTTCAAAAGGCTGTACTTCAGGTGCACGATGAATACCCAGTACCGCCCAACGATAATTCCCCCGATCCAGCAATACTCCCGCCAGATAAGATACACCGCCAGGCTTTAAACACTTCTCATAGAACACATAGTGATCCGTACCCGGCTGTTCTGCATAGTGCTGACAGTTATGACTTAAAGCATCGCCCATCTCGATCGCATTCCATAAGGGCATATGCAGTTTCATATCAATCACTCTGATACGCTCCTCTTGATAAGCGGCCAGACTTTCATTCGGGATATTGTGCGTATAGACAAAGTCATAGCCTGGATTAAGCTGATCCAGACTGGTAAAAATTGCACTCTTACTTTTAGTATAGCTCACGATATCTTTGATCACGTCCAGCCACAAAGATGGTAATACAGCAGCATCATAAATTTTTGCAATCAGATTATTTTCTTGTTCTAATTTCATTATCCCCTCCGCATTATCATTATTTTCTAATCATAGCGTTCAGAATTGGTTAACGAAACAGCATAAAGTGACTTTAAACTTGGCTAAAAATTCTTAAATCCTGCTCACTTATCAATAACTCTGGCCTCATTCACCTAATGAATCAAACTTTAACAAGATTGCCCTATTTATCTGTACTGACTACTTTTAATGTAATTCATAACAAATAATTTAATAGGGTTAAAACAATGAAAAAATTAACGCTTACTGCTGCGATAGCAGTCGTTCTTGCAGGAGCTTTAACCGCCTGTTCAAAGCCCAATGATAATGAGCCGATGAGTAATAATGCTCAATCCAGCCCAGCCATGATGGAGCAAAATAACGCGGATACTAGTGTGAACCGTGCTGATAGCGCAGAAACTTCGCTAGATTGGGCAGGTGAATACGAAGGTGTTTTTCCTTGTGCTGACTGTGAAGGGATTAAGGTCGAGTTAGATCTCAATCCGGATAAAACCTATGAGCTAAATGAGGAATATTTAGGTAAAGCTGGAAATAATGAGACGGAAACTAAAGGTAGTTTCAGTTTTGACCCTCAAGATCCTTCAATCATCACATTAGATAACAAAGCTGAAAACCGTAAATTCTTTGTCGGTGAAAATTTTGTTGAAGCACGCGAGATGAAATCAGGTAAAAAAATTGACAGTAATTTAAATTATAAATTAGTTAAAAAGTCCGCATCATAATTTTGTAAACAGATAAAAAATCCCCGCTATTGCGGGGATTTTTTATGAAATGCTCGGATGATGAATTACATCATGCCGCCCATACCACCCATGCCGCCCATATCAGGCATTGCAGGTTTGTCTTCTGGGATTTCAGTGATCATGCATTCAGTGGTCAGCATCAAGCCAGCAACAGAAGCCGCGTGCTCAAGTGCAGAACGTGTTACTTTAGCAGGATCAAGAATACCCATTTCCAGCATATCGCCATATTCGCCAGTTGCAGCGTTATAACCGAAGTTACCTTCACCATTCTTCACAGCGTTGATCACTACAGAAGGCTCATCACCTGCGTTAGATACGATTTGACGAAGCGGTGCTTCAATCGCACGACGAAGAATGTTGATACCTACATTTTGGTCATCATTTGCGCCTGTTACGCCTTCAAGTGCAGATGCAGCACGTACCAGTGCAACACCACCACCCGCAACAACACCTTCTTCAACCGCAGCGCGAGTCGCGTGAAGCGCATCGTCTACACGGTCTTTCTTCTCTTTCATTGCAACTTCAGTTGCAGCACCGATTTTGATGACAGCAACACCGCCAGCAAGTTTCGCTACACGCTCTTGAAGTTTTTCTTTGTCATATTCTGAAGTAGATTCTTCGATCTGTGCACGGATCTGCTGTACACGGTCAGCGATTTGGCCAGCGTTACCCGCACCATCTACAATTACAGTATTTTCTTTAGAAACAGTTACTTTATGTGCTGTACCCAAATGATCAAGCGTCGTTTGATCCAGCTGCATGCCGATTTCTTCAGAAATCACAGTACCGCCAGTCAAGATCGCGATGTCTTGAAGCATAGCTTTACGACGGTCACCAAAACCAGGTGCTTTCACCGCACATACTTTGATAATACCGCGCATGTTGTTGACCACAAGAGTTGCAAGCGCTTCGCCTTCAACATCTTCAGAAATGATTAAAAGCGGTTTACCAGTTTTAGCAACAGCTTCAAGTACTGTAATCAATTCACGAATATTGCTGATTTTTTTATCAACAAGAAGAATGAATGGATTTTCAAGTTCAGCTGTTAAAGTATCTTGCTTGTTCGCGAAGTACGGAGAAATATAACCGCGGTCGAACTGCATGCCTTCAACTACGTCAAGCGAATCTTCGAAGCCTGAACCTTCTTCAACCGTGATCACGCCTTCTTTGCCCACTTTTTCCATTGCTTGCGCAATCAGCTGACCTACAGTCGTATCAGAGTTAGCAGAGATCGAACCTACTTGTTCAATCGCTTTAGAGTCTGATGCTGGTTTTGCAGTTGCCTTGATGTTTTCAACTACAGAACGTACCGCAATATCGATACCGCGTTTCAAGTCCATTGGGTTCATACCCGCTGTTACTGACTTGATG
The DNA here is from genome assembly GCF_024129685.1 of Acinetobacter lwoffii. Lineage (GTDB taxonomy): Bacteria > Pseudomonadota > Gammaproteobacteria > Pseudomonadales > Moraxellaceae > Acinetobacter > Acinetobacter lwoffii_X. The sequence goes on from NZ_JAMXXL010000013.1 coordinate 24,089, forward strand.
CCTTCATTCAAAATTGCTTGTGCCAATACAGTTGCAGTCGTTGTACCATCACCTGCGATGTCATTGGTTTTTGAAGAAACTTCACGAACCAGTTGAGCACCCATGTTCTCGAACTTGTCTTTCAGCGTAATTTCTTTGGCAACAGTGACACCATCTTTAGTGATGTGCGGTGCACCAAAAGAACGGTCGATAACAACGTTACGGCCCTTAGGACCCAAAGTAACCTTTACTGCATCTGCAAGGGTGTTTACACCAGCAATCATTTTTGAACGAGCTGAATCACCAAATTTTACGTCTTTAGCTGACATATTTGACTCCGAATATTGTTGTATCTTTACAAAATCTGATTTGGAACGAATAAAACTTTTTTAGCGCAGATTAAGCTTCTAATACCGCTAAAATGTCAGATTCTTTCATGATTAAAAGCTCTTCGCCGTTTACTTTTACAGTAGTGCCTGCATAAGTACCGAACAATACTTTGTCGCCAACTTTTACGTCTAACGCGCGTACGCCATTATCAGTGATTTGACCATTACCAACTGCAATGATTTCACCTTGAGCAGGTTTCTCAGCAGCCGAACCTGGAAGTAAAATGCCTCCAGCTGTTTTAGTTTCTTCTTCAACACGACGAATAACAACGCGGTCATGTAATGGACGAATGTTGCTCATAAATAACTCCATCAGACTAAGTCTTTTTTAGGTCACTGATGACGACTTAATTATTCCATGGGTCATCATCAAAAATTTTTGATGTCACTTTTATGGAGATGGAATAAAACGCTTCAAGGGCAAAAATGAAAAAAAATTGGTTTTTTTTAACGAATCATAGGTTTTCGTCTATTTATTCAGCAGATCGGCTTTCAACAAAAAGGCTTGCGCCGCTTCGTCGAACAAATATTGAGAAATTTTTCCTGTGGCATCAATCAGATTAAAACTGTTAGGTTCATTTTTATGCAGACGATTTGACGCAGAAGTCCCCGCATGCACATCATATACAGGATGATCCACCCCTAGTCCGAACATCTGATTCAAATCATAAATCGCGGGTTGATGCAGATGCCCATGTAACAGCGCAAACAGACCATGCTCTGCCCAGGCCTCTAAAGCAATTTTGGCCATCAGTGGACTGTCCTTGAAACCGCGCTTATTTTGAAAGGGTACATAAAAAGGCTGATGGCTGACAATGATTTTTAATTTGGACGCAGGCGCCTGCGCCAGCGTCAGGTCAATGCGCTGAATCTGCTCAAGGGATAAATACCCTTTGGTATGATATCGACGTCGGATCGAATTCACCCCAATCAGATAAAAATTTTCAGTTTCAAATATTGGCTCCAATTCACCAAAAAAAATCTGGTAACGGGTAAATGGATTGAAAAACCGATTCCACAAATGATAGAGCGGAATATCATGATTCCCCGGGATCACCATATAAGGCATATTGAGCTGATCTAAAAATTTTTTACAGGCAAAGAATTGACTCAAACGTGCGCGCTGGGTCAGATCACCGCTGATGACGACTGCTTCAAGTGGATGGGTCTGACAGAAATGCCGAATCGCTTCTAAACACTCCGGCTTCTCTGTTCCAAAATGCAGATCAGATAGATGCAGGATCATGTGGCACCATTACGCTTAGGCTATCTTTTAATACAGAAATATTGAGTGGCGGGGCCATTTCCACAATTTCCCCATCAATCGCCACCATCAGTTTCTTGGCTCTGGATTCGATTCGGACTTGATCGGCTGCAAAACTATAAACATCCGATGCCTGGTCAATCTTGCCACGAATCAGCTGATACACCAGCTTAAATAAAGTAAGCTTATCACTTTTAGAAACCACCACTCCCGCCACTTTGCCTTTTTCAGCAGCTTCTGCAATGCGCATTTTCATATCCGCCAGTTGCAAGGGATTATTGCCAAAAAAGATCAGTGGTGTTCTCACCGGATATTTCTTTTGATCCACCCAGATTTTTAGTTTTAATTCTTTACGGTCACGAATTAAAACATCCAGTGCAGAGGTATAGGCATGTAGCGGTAAGCGACCAAAAATACGATTATAGCCTTCACGTTTTTTAATAAATAAAGGATATAGACCCAGACTGGCATTATTCAGATAAATTTCCTGATTGATCCGGGCAACATTCATACGTTGAGGCCGCCCTGTCGCAATCACTTTTGCCGCTTCAAGCAAATCCAGCGGAATCCCCAATAATCTGGCCACATAGTTAAAAGTCCCTAAAGGCAAAATACCGACAGGAATTTGCGTATTTAACACATGTTTGGCGACTGTATTTAAAGTGCCATCTCCGCCTGCTGCAACGATAATTCCTGACTCGCTAGATGCCAAATGCTGTTCAAGCACTTCAGTCATAATTTTATCAAATTGCTGTGAATCATTGATTTCATAAGCTTTAGTTTGATAACCCTGTGCTGAAAATATATCGATCAGCTGCTCATAAATGCCTTCTGGCCCCTGTATGCGAAAACCAGCTTTATGATTAAAAATTAGCGATAAGGGTTTAGATTGATTAGACATTTTTCGCACAATTTCATTGAAGCCTATTGGCATTTTGTCCAATTCATAGACAATTAACAGTGGCTTTATGTAAAATTCAAATGGCAACCATTTATTTAATCAATAATGAATATTAGAGGTCTTATAAAATTAAGTTAATGATTTTAATATTAATTTTTAAAATAAATACTATCCATAATTTAAATAAATAACATTAATAATTCAAATATTTAGTTTTATCTTGTTGTTTTACTTATATTTATAAATAAAATAGCATTATATTCCAAAAGAAATCTAGCACTTCTTTGGTCTTATTTTTTTTATCATTTTATGCTTTAATACAGCCACTTTTTTTCATATTTCATCTGGGCGATATTTTTTATTGCTCGGATTGTACTTTGTACATCTAATTTGTACACATTTGAGATAGGCCTCACCATGACCCAAGTGAACGCACCAGAATTCGTTCGTCACCCTAAGCTTATTGCTTGGGTGGAAGAGATTGCTAAATTAACAAAACCAGCAAAAATTGAATGGTGTGACGGTAGCGCAGAAGAATATCAACGTTATATCGACTTGATGATCGCTAACGGCACAATGCAAGCGCTGAATCAAGAAACTCATCCTGGTTCTTATCTTGCAAATTCTGATCCTTCTGACGTAGCACGTGTTGAAGATCGTACTTACATCTGCTCTGAAAATAAAGACGATGCTGGCGCGACCAACAATTGGGAAGCACCTGCTGTCATGCGCGAAAAATTGAACGGTTTATTTGACGGTTCAATGGCAGGTCGTACACTTTATGTGGTTCCATTCTCTATGGGTCCATTGGGTTCTCATATCGCTCATATCGGTATCGAGTTAACTGACTCTCCTTACGTTGCAGTAAGCATGTCTAAAATGGCTCGTATGGGTAAAGCTGTTTATGACGTTCTTGGTACTGACGGTGAATACGTTCCTTGCGTACACACTGTAGGTGCTCCGCTTGCGAACGGCGAAAAAGATGTTGCATGGCCTTGCAACAAAGAAAAATACATCGTGCATTACCCAGAAACTCGTGAGATCTGGTCTTATGGTTCTGGTTATGGCGGTAACGCATTGTTGGGTAAAAAATGCCTGGCATTACGTATTGCATCATTTATGGGTCGTCAACAAGGCTGGTTAGCTGAACACATGCTGATCCTTGGCGTGACCAATCCACAAGGCGAAAAACACTACATCGCAGCTGCATTCCCATCTGCATGTGGTAAAACAAACTTCGCTATGTTGATTCCACCAGCAGGCTATGAAGGCTGGAAGATTGAAACTGTAGGTGACGATATTGCTTGGATCAAACCAGGTGAAGACGGTCGCTTATATGCAATCAACCCTGAAGCTGGCTTCTTCGGTGTAGCGCCTGGTACCAACACCAAGACCAACCCGAACTGTATGGCAACCATGCACAAAGACGTGATTTATACAAACGTCGCTGTGACTGACAACGGTGAAGTATGGTGGGAAGGTCTGACTAAAGAAGCGCCTGCCAACCTGACTAACTGGAAAGGTCAACCACACACTGGCGAAGAAAAAGCAGCGCATCCAAATGCTCGTTTCACAGTTGCAGCTGGTCAATGCCCTTCTATTGACGCTGACTGGGAAAATCCAGCTGGCGTGCCAATTTCTGCGTTCATCTTCGGTGGTCGCCGTGCAGACACTGTGCCTCTAATTTCAGAAGCATTTGACTGGGTTGACGGTGTTTACAAAGCTGCAACGATGGGCTCTGAAACAACTGCTGCTGCTGTTGGTCAACAAGGTGTTGTTCGTCGTGACCCGTTCGCGATGCTTCCATTCGCGGGCTACAACATGGCAGATTACTTCACGCACTGGTTAGAAATGGGTGAGCAAGTGGGTGCGAAAGCTGCTGCTGCTGGCAACAAACTTCCAGGTATCTACAACGTGAACTGGTTCCGTCGTGATGCTGAAGGCAACTTCGTATGGCCTGGTTTCGGTCAAAACATGCGTGTTCTTGAGTGGATCATTGACCGTTGTGAAGGTCGTGCTGATGCTGTTGAAACACCAATCGGCCTAGTTCCTACTTACGAACAGCTGAACTGGACTGGTTCTGACTTCACTAAAGAACAGTTTGACCTAGTAACTTCTCAAGACAAAGATCAATGGATCAAAGAGCTTGAAAGCCATACTGAATTGTTCGATAAGTTAGGTGAGCGTTTACCGGAAGCGTTAAAAACTCGTCAAGCAGAACTTATTGCTGCGGTTAAATCTGCTTAATTGCTGATTTAATTAAAAAAGGTCGCGTAAGCGGCCTTTTTTATTGGCTGTTTAAACAATTGATCACAATTGACCAGAGCAGCAGTTTAAGCAAAATATGGCATACTTAAGCCAACACTTCAGGAACTATAAACATGAAAAGAACAACAGTAATTTTGGCTATGGCTGCGAGCAGTTTCGTAGTGAGTGCATGTCAGACCACACCCCATCAATTCAATGGACAAAGTGGCTATGAAATTCTGGAACGTTCAGGCAATACAGCAACCTTGAGCTACACCCTCTCAGGACGACCAAGCCAGGATGAAAATCGCTTGCAAGCCGCTTGCAGACACGTATTAGGAAATTCCAAAACTTACAACATCCAGATTTTAAGCACCAATGAAATTTCCAATCCAACTGCGGAACAGGAAAACTATGGCCGCCAACTGGGTAATAGCCGCACGCAAATCAGCTTGAGCAATACGCCTGATTTACATAATAGCGAGAACCCGGGTGCACGCGAAGCTTTAGAAGCCCGCCCTACGACCATGCGGGTTATTCGTTATACCTGTTCTTAATATCTGATACTTAGTTACTTAATCAGAGTAAGACAATCAAAAAGGGCCTAGTGCCCTTTTTAATTTTTTAAATTTAACGTGTTTTATAGAAACTGACATTACGAAATTCGGGCGATTCATCCAAATCCGGCCAGGTCGTCGCACTACGCTCATCCAGTTTTTCATATTGAGGATGACTAAAGTTTTTTACCCGACTGTCTGCAACCCACACCTCAGGTGCAAATTTTAAAAGCTCATCCAGGAAGAAACGGTTACATTGATCATAGAGCACATCTGCGGCTAATAAAATATCCACTTTCTCTGCCTTATATAGGTCATCCAGATATTCAAGCTCGACATCATTTAGCTCTGCATTGGCACGACAGGCATCTAGACTAACTTGATCGATATCACAGCAGATCACACGTTTTGCACCTGCCATTTTCGCCGCAATGGCAACTACGCCAGATCCCGCCCCAAAATCCAAAACTACTTTGTCTTTAACATGATGCGGCTCTGCCAATAGCCACTGCGCCATCGCCAAGCCTGAGGCCCAGCAAAAGATCCAGTATGGTGTATCATTCCAAATGCGACGAATCACCTCATCATCCAGCTTATCTGTTGGGAATATTGGCGGAATCAACCACAGGGAAATGGGTGTATCCGGCAATTGCTGTGCATGTAGCTCACAGTGTGGAATCACATCATGCAAGGCTTTTAGTAGATGTTCTGGGGCTTGAGGGAGTCGGAAGGTGCAGCTCATTAGATTTCTTTTAATTAGTATTAATGTCTTTGAAGAATCTCCCCTAGCCCCTCTTTAAAAAAGAGGGGGAAACTCCATCCAAAAATAGTGATCAGAGTTCCCTCCTTTGAAAAAGGAGGGTTAGGGAGGATTTGATTAACCTAAAGCTTTTTCAGCAGCTTCAACCGTTTGACGGATTAAAGTGGTAATCGTCATTGGACCTACACCACCCGGAACTGGTGTGTAAGCAGAAGCAATTTCTTCAATGCCAACAAGTTGGATATCACCAACACCACCGCCATCACATGGATGGAAACCAGCATCAACAACCACTGCACCTTGTTTGATCCAGTCTTTTTGAATTAATTCTGCTTTACCTACCGCACCAACAATGATATCTGCTTGCTTAACGAAGCTAGCAAGATCTTGAGTACGTGAGTGGCAAATGGTTACGGTTGCATTCGCTTCTAGCAGCATCGCAGCCATTGGTTTACCCAAAATTGCAGAACGACCTACAACTACCGCATGTTTACCAGCGATTTCAATGTTGTTCTCTTTCAGGATAGTCATAATACCCGCAGGCGTCGCTGAACCATAGGCTGCCTCACCCATTGCCATACGACCATAGCCCAGGCAAGTGACACCATCTACGTCTTTTTCAAGCGAGATTGCATCGAAACAGGCACGCTCATCAATTTGCGCAGGAACCGGGTGCTGAAGCAGAATACCGTGCACATCAGGATTTGCATTTAATTTTTCAATTTCAGCCAATAATTCTTCAGTTGTGGTTTCTTTAGGAAGTTCCACTTTGAGTGAATCCATACCAACACGGCGGCAGGCATTGCCTTTCATGCGAACATAAGTTGCAGATGCACCATCGTCACCTACCAAAATCGTCGCAAGAATTGGAGTACGACCTGATTTTGCTTTCAGCGCTTCTACGCGAGTAAACAAGTCAGCTTCAATTTGCTTCGCCAATGCACGACCGTCTAGAACTAATGCCACGGCACTTCTCCCAAGTGTTGATATGAATCAATTTTGCACATTCTACATGAATAATTTAAATATTTTCCGCCAGATGATGTTTTTATGCGCATACAGATGAATACACTATTGTTTTTTTTTCTGAGCTTGCTAATATACGCATCAACAAGACGCGGCGGGGTGGCAGAGTGGTCATGCAGCGGACTGCAACTCCGTGGACGCCGGTTCGATTCCGACCTCCGCCTCCATCTTGTTAAAGCCCGAGTGGTGAAATCGGTAGACACAGGGGATTTAAAATCCCCCGCCCACAAAGCGTGCCAGTTCGAGTCTGGCCTCGGGCACCATTCTTCTACTATAGAAAGATGGTGCAAATAAAGAACCCAGCGAAAGCTGGTTTTTTTATGTCTGTAATTTAGTTAGTCAAAAAATAAGTAAATTAAATTCCCATTTAAAGTGTCATCATTAATCAGGCCCTCCTGCTCTGCTTTCTCAATATCATCCAGCAGAACGTAAATATCCTTGCAAATCCTGTTCCAGTTTTTGCTGGAAATGAATCGGCTCAATAATTTTCACATAAGGTAACCAGTAACGCACCAAAGGCAATAACTGCATTTCGTGACGAATCTGGCAACTAATCACTAACTCTCCAGTCCCTGTTTCCTGCTCGATCTGCTGTTCTGGAAATAAACGGCGCTCTTTAAAAAAGATCGCGACTTCAGGTTGTACCTTGATTAAGACTTGCTGCTTTTGCTGCCCAAACCAGATGCTGTCTTCATCTACCAGTATTTTTAGTATTTCAGGATCATGCGCAAAGCTCTCCACCTCAGAAACCAGCTTGAGTTGTTGCACCTGACTTAAGCGATAGGTGCGCAACTTGTCCTGATCTACACCCACCAGATACCAGATACCATGATGGTGAATCAAGCGATAAGGCTTAATGATTCGCAATTGATCTGAATATTGCAACTCAACCTGCTGACGTTTATAGATTGCGCTTGCAAGCAACTTGAAATGCTCGGCAAACTGTTTGGCATCTTCAAAATAATAGCCTTTTGCCGAAAATACCTGATTTGCCCGCTCATCCAGCAATTCACGCATAAAAGACATATCCAGCGCCGGATACAGCTCACTGATCCCCGAAAGCTGGGCAAAAGTCTGGATATCCTGCAATTTAAAGCGCCCTAAATAAGAGGGTTCCAGATAATATCGTTTCTGTTCATCTTGAAGTAAGGGTAAGTAAGAGCCTAGACGATCAAAATCACGCTCAATGGTGCGGGTGCTGACCTGAAATTCTGCAGCTAGCTCTGCAGCCCGGAGTTGATATCCGACGTTTAATTTGGTCAAAATTCTGGCTAAACGCTCTGCAAGACGCTCATGTGTTGAAGCTGGGCGCTTCATAAATCCCCACTTAATACATTCTCATGTACTTATTTATCGCTAGATGTTGAATGATTATACTGAATGCCGATCAATGAATAATATTAGGACAAAGTCTAAGATATTTTTTTGCATCAGATCTTGACCCTTTATTCACCCTAAAAATACAAGATCTTATTTGGATTTTCTGGATGCTTTCTTGCTTGAATGACGATTTTGTATTGTTAATCTTTCTATATAACGCTCCAGATGCAGCATCGCCCGATACATTTTATGTAACTCTACCCAGCTGATGGTTCCGCGAATAATCATTTTATGAATACGTCGTAATGCTCTTAAACTATGTTTTGAACTATATGCTGTTGAAATAATTTTCATCTTATTTTCCCTCTCACATTCATGTGAATGTTTAACCATTTGGTCGGAATTATCTATACATGCAATTTACGTGTCATAATTGACAGGTTGTGTCGAACAGTTAACATTTTTTAATTTTTATTCAAGATTTTATATATTTATTTGTAATAATATTTTACTTAAAATTAAAAAAAGCCAGTAAAATTACTGGCTTTTTTTGAATCACTTATCTCGTATTAAATAATTTCAACTACAACTTTACCCACATGCTCTCCAGTATCCATTGTGGCATGGGCATCCTGAATCTGATCGAACTTAAACGTTTTATAGATCATCGGGAGACATTCGCCTTTTGCCCACAATGGTGCAATCTGCTCTTTCAGGCCTTGTGCAATTTCCGCTTTTTCAGCCGTGCTGCGTGCACGCATGGTCGAACCGGTAATGGTCAGACGTTTCATCATGATTTGACCCAGTTTGACTTCTTTGGCCTTGGCACCCCCCAAGAAAGCGATATAGACCAGACGTCCATCACGGCGCAACAAATTCAAATTACGCTCTAAATATGGTGCACCGACCATATCTAAAATGACATCGACACCACCATTGTCAGTGGCTTCATTAATAACTTGCTCAAAGTCCTGAGTTTTATAATTAATAGCCGTGGTTAAATCAGAAATAGCCGCAACTTTTTCATCTGAACCGACAGTTGCAAAAGTTTTGATTCCGAGTGATTTACATAACATTAAAGCAGTCGTACCAATCCCGCTCGTTCCACCATGTACCAGTACAGTTTCCCCTGCTTTGGCCTTACCCATCTGGAACACGTTCGCCCATACAGTAAAGAAAGTTTCAGGAATGGCCGCTGCCTGTACAAAACTTACGCCTTCAGGAATATTCAAGGTCTGGCTTTCAGGTATGACGCAATATTCAGCATAACCGCCACCATTGGTCAAACCACAGACTTGATCACCAACTTTAAACTGACTTACATCACTACCAATCGCAACCACCTCACCTGCCACTTCCAGGCCAGGAACTGGCGTTACCCCTTTCGGCATCGGATATAAGCCTTGACGCTGCAGGATATCTGGACGGTTAATACCAAAGGCATGAACTTTCACCAGAACTTCATCTGCTTTAGGTTCAGGTACAGTCACCGTTTCATAAGCGAGTTTATCGACACCACCTGGTTCTGTAATAATGACTTGCTGCATGGTTTGTTGCGACATGATTTCTTTCCCTAATCTATGCATTTCATATATCTTGGACTTATTTGAACATAGTTAGCATGAGGAATGAAGCTACATCGGACTTATGTATAATCGGGGGACTATTCAGGAAATTGATAATAGGCCAACCATGACCCAAGTGATCGAATATAACGAAAACAATTACAGTGATTTTGAGTGGTTTGAAGGTTTTGCCGTGATTCGCTTTTGTGCAGACTGGTGCAAGCCCTGTGTTCAGAATTTTCCGATCTTTGCCGAACTGGCGACATACTATGCTGAGGTAAATCCTGAAGTTAAATTTGGCAAGATCAATGTGGATCAGTCTCCGATTTTAACCTTGCGCTATAATGCCTATGGTTTGCCTTCTACGCTTATTTTTAGAAATGGAGAAATTATTAAAAGGATTGCAGGCGTGAAAAGTTTAACCGAAATGAAAGCAATTCTGGCCTTAGTCCTCAATGATTCTTATGAATAATTACCCATGTGAAGCCAAATCTAACAAAAATATTTCTTTTAGCTCACTATCTAAATACGGAGCCTTTAATTAACTACGCCCTTTATATTCCTTTACCATTCGATCACTCACATCTTCCGGATAACACAGCGGCGCATATCCGCCTGCACGATTATAAGCACTACGCTTACCACAACGACTACCATTACTTGCAGTATTGTAAGGACACGGACAATTTCCCGGATAATTCTCAATCGACTGCTGGATTATTTTTTGCTTGATTGCTTCAACGCTTTGGCTGCTCTGTTTGGCTTCAGCTCCAAAAGCCACACACAAGCCAGCCAGCAATATTAATTTTTTCATATATTCCCCAAATCTAGGGAGTATTGTATTAATTGACTAGTAAATTGAAAGATCACATTTTGACTAATCGAATGATTTTCATGCAATCAAAATTTAGGCAATAAAAAACCCGCTTTTCAGCGGGTTTCTTCAAATCAGTCCAGTCTTAAAGACGAACCAATTCCACAATCTTCTCAGCAAGTTCTTCAACTGTATCTACGGTTAAAGTCGTGTCTGTACCTTCAGCAGCATCGGTAATCACAACCACACCAGTTTCACGAACCAGTGCAACCTGCTCCGCATTCAAACCTGCTTTAGCAATAGCAACGATCCCTTGCTGAATCAGCAAGCTTTCTAGCGCCTGAGCATTTTCCAAAGCTTTACCAGATACAGTCACCGCAGCAGGTTTTTGACCCAAACGTGCCGCACGTGCTTCTGCAGTGACAGGCTCATCGTGTGCAGACCATTCAACTGATTCTTCCACCATACCAGCACCAATCGTCACGTTATTCAAACGATCGATGAAGATAAACGAACCGGTGAAACGGCTGTCTTGATAACGGTCAAAGACCACTGGTGCATCAAATTCAACAGTCACATTGGCGATTGCATTTAGCTCAAGTTTATCCACCTGAACTTTTTCCAATGTGTTAACGTTGGTACGGTAATGAATTGCCGTTACTTTTGCCGGAACGGTTTGCGTACCAATCTTGATGTTGTACAGCTTACCCAGTACAAGTGGTTGATCTGCCATCCACACAACAGTCGCTTGAACTGAACGGGAAATATTTGGAACAGCTTGATCCGCACGAATTAACACGTTACCACGTGAAATATCAATTTCATCGTTAAGCGTTAAAGTCACTGCCTGACCTGCAACTGCATGCTCAAGATTGCCATCAAAAGTGACAATTTCTTTGACAGTCGATGATTTACCAGAAGGTAATGCTGTTACGGTATCGCCAACATTGATATCGCCAAGTGCGATCGTACCGCAGAAACCACGGAAGTCGAGGTTTGGACGGTTCACGTATTGCACAGGGAAACGGAAATCCTGCTTCGCTGAACTACGGTTAATTTCCACCGATTCAAGTGTACCCATCAGCGTTTCACCAGTGTACCATGGCGTATTGGCTGACTTGTTCACCACGTTATCGCCATTCAATGCAGAAATAGGCGTAAAGATGATATTGCTTGGTTTACGATCGCCCAATTGTGCAACGAATGCCGCATATTCAGCCTGGATTTCATTGAAACGTGTTTCAGAGAATTCCACCAAGTCCATCTTGTTGATCGCAACAATGATGTTCTTGATCCCAAGCAAACTCGCAATAAAGGTATGACGACGTGTCTGGGTTTGCACGCCATAACGTGCATCAATCAAAATGATTGCAAGGTCACACGTCGATGCACCTGTCGCCATGTTACGAGTGTACTGTTCGTGTCCCGGCGTGTCCGCGATGATGAACTTACGCTTTTCTGTCGAAAAATAACGATAGGCCACATCAATGGTAATACCTTGCTCACGCTCTGCTTGCAAACCATCGACCAGAAGTGCCAAATCAGGTGCATCACCTGTCGTACCGACTTTCTTCGAGTCACGGGTCACGGCCTGTAATTGATCTTCATAAATCAATTTTGAATCATACAGCAGACGACCGATTAACGTCGATTTACCATCGTCCACGTTACCGCAAGTCAGGAAACGCAACAGGTCTTTATTTTCATGTTGTTTCAGATAGCCCAAGATATCTTGGCTGATTAAATCAGATTGATGAGACATCGCTCAAAGCTCCACATATTCTTTAGAAATCGGTTTTCAATCCCCCTATATCCCCCTTTATTAAAGAAGGGACTTTCTCCATTTACTTTTAGGAGCTCCCCCCTCTTTCTCAAAGAGGGGGTCAGGGGGAGATTAAATTAGAAGTAGCCTTCCTGCTTCTTCTTCTCCATTGAGCCTGCTTCATCATGGTCAATCATACGACCTTGACGCTCAGAACTGGTTGCCAGTAACATTTCCTGAATAATTTCCGGCAAGGTATTGGCTGTAGATTCCACAGCACCTGTTAATGGATAACAACCCAAAGTACGGAAACGTACCGATTTCATTTGTGGAACTTCACCTTCTTTTAAAGGCATACGTTCATCATCAACCATAATAAGCGTGCCACTACGTTCAACCACAGGACGTTCTGCAGCCAAATAAAGTGGTACTAATGGAATACTTTCCAAATAGATGTATTGCCAGATATCCAGCTCAGTCCAGTTAGATAATGGGAATACACGAATACTTTCGCCCTTGTTCACTTTACCGTTATAAAGATTCCAAAGTTCTGGGCGCTGGTTTTTCGGATCCCAACGATGTTTCGAATCACGGAATGAATAAACACGTTCTTTCGCACGTGATTTTTCTTCATCACGGCGCGCGCCACCAAAAGCAGCATCAAAACCGTATTTATCCAGAGCCTGTTTTAAGCCCTGAGTTTTCATGATGTCGGTATATTTAGAACTACCATGGTCGAACGGGTTAATACCAGCCTCAACCCCTTCTTTATTCTGATGCACGATCAAATCGAAACCATGGGTTTTCGCCATGTTGTCCCGAAAAGTGATCATGTCTTTAAACTTCCAGCCTGTATCGACATGTAATAATGGAAATGGAAGTTTTGCTGGGTAGAACGCTTTTAGCGCAAGATGCAGCATAACCGCTGAATCTTTACCAATCGAATACAGCATGACCGGATTTTCAAACTCGGCAGCAACTTCGCGGATGATATGAATACTCTCAGCTTCAAGCTGTTTGAGATGAGTAAGTCTTTCCTCATTTAACGACATGGACAACACCAGCTTAGAAAAACGTGTACTTATGACACTTTTGAAAATTTATATTCATTATAGTGATTTACTTATCCTATCCATTGCTTGTTTTATGATATTGATATATCAAAAGCTCATATAAAAATTCATCAATAATGAATATCAGTTTTTATGAATCAATGATTTGCACAATTCAAGCGAGGATATTGTGTGGTAGAAGTATATATTAACCTGTCGCTAAACCAATAAAATCCTAGGAAAATAATCTAAAGTAGTGGTTCTCAAATAGTTAAAAAATTACTAGAGTAAGACTCAATTCTCCCTCTTGATATACTTCATTTATGCCCTATAGCGCTTTTGATCTCACCACTGTAAAAACCCGTCTGGAACAGGCCCAGCTTGCTGGTTATATTTATCAGCATCAGCAATATATTTTAGTCTTGCAAGAACCCTTCAGTGATGATGGCAAGCCTTTAAATATCTATCTGCAACACGAGCTGACCGCGGATCAAATCGGATTACAGTTTGGTCTGCGTTTGCAAGAAGGTCATTGGGAATTCCTAATCGGCGTTACTTATAGCAACCAGAACGCAGCTTACGAAATTGGTGCTGGCAACCTCAAAGGTGATCAAAAAGCCTTTAATTTATTATATGCCTTTTATAATTATCCTAAAGCGTTCTATCTAGTGGCATTACCTTTGACAACCAACAGTCAGATTTTGGAGCAAACCTTGCAACAACAGCTTTTCAAGCAGCCTGATCTCGACTTCCTGAATACTGCAGTCAAGGTCAATCCTATGGGCGAACAGGTCAAATGGATGCAACACTATATTCTGCAACAGACTTTAGATATGAAAGTCCGGATTCAGACTGCCCTGCTTTAGACTTGAATAGAAAAATTTAGAGATACTCAGGTCGATGTATCTCTATATCTTTCTCAGGCAAGCATACACAGAATGCCATGCTATTCAGAATTCCTATTGCCGCTATGACATCACTTGCTCAAACATCCAGTTAGCTTCTTATAGTTTATTATTAATTTTAATAGTTCAATAATTATTAAATAATCAACATATTCAATCCTTGTTTGTAAGGTTTTTTGTTATTTTTTTGCATACAAAATCAACAATTACTGTTATCGTTATATCAATAAAAACTTTCAGATACTTTTCCTAAAAACATAATTATAGAGATAAAAAAATGTGGGAACTGTTTACGCATCCATCCAATATCGTATTTAGTATTAGCCTGAGCCTAATGCTGATGTTTGCAGCACTAGAATGTATTCTATTGCTGCTTGGCGGCGGCTCTCAGCATATCTTTGAACAGTTTTTACCTGAAGATCCCCTGCAACCGGAAATAAGTCCGGATCAGTCTCCGGGTGTTTTCAGCAAAGTATTTGACTGGTTATATCTGGGACGTCTGCCTTTATTTATCTGGCTGATTATTTTTCTGACCAGTTATGGTTTGAGCGGTTTATTGATTCAGGGCATATTTGAGCGCCTGACCAGCCAGCTGTTTAATGTTTGGCTGATTTCTCCGGCCTGCCTGTTTCTGTGTATGCCTGTGGTGCGCTTTCTTGCCATGGCCGCCAGTAAGCTCCTGCCCCAAGACGAAACCTCTGCGATTCATAGCGATGAACTCATCGGACGTACCGCGACCATTATTCTGGGAGATGCCAAAGTGAATTCTCCCGCACAAGCCAAAGTCCGGGATCAACATGGCCAGACTCATTATGTTCTGGTTGAACCAGAAAACAATCAAATTCTAAATCAAGGTCAGAATGTAGTTCTAACCCACAAAACCAAGAACGGCTTTCAAGCCATTGCACTTTAATTTTATTTAGCTAGCACTCAATTGAGACTTTATAACAATGTTAACATTTGATTTATATAATATTTTAATTATTGCGGGAATTATTTTTGTAGCACTGGTGACCTTCGGTCTCATCATTGCACGTTTATACCGTCGTTCAAGCAAGGAAATTTCCTTTGTACGTACCGGTTGGGGTGGAGAAAAAGTGATTTTAGGTGGAGGCGCAATCGTGCTCCCTGTCTTGCATGAAATCATTCCAGTAAATATGAATACCCTACGTCTTGAAGTCCGCCGTGCTGATGATCAGGCACTGATTACCCGTGACCGTATGCGAGTCGATGTCATGGCCGAATTCTATGTCCGAGTCAAACCTACCGCAGATTCAATTGCCACCGCAGCACAAACCCTTGGTCAAAAAACCATGTCACCGAATGAACTAAAAAATCTGGTGGAAGGTAAGTTCGTTGATTCACTGCGCGCAGTGGCTGCAGAAATGGCCATGGAAGAACTGCATGAAAAACGCGTCGATTTCGTACAAAAAGTACAGCAAGTCGTTTCGGAAGATTTACATAAAAATGGTCTGGAGCTTGAAACGGTTTCCCTAACCGGACTGGATCAGACCGGATTTAAATACTTCAACCCGCAAAATGCATTTGATGCTGAAGGTCTGACCAAGCTCACTGAAACCATTGAAGATCGTCGCCGCAAGCGTAACCACATTGAACAGGATACCGATCTGGCGATCAAAACCAAAAATCTGGAAGCTGAACAGGCGCGCCTGCAAATTATTCGTGAAGAAGAATATGCCAAGCTGCAACAAGAACGTGAAATTGCCATTCGCCGTGCTGAACAGCTGGCTGAAATTGCCGCTCAGGAAGCCGGCAAAAAACGTGAAGCAGAAGAAGCACAAATTGCCGCTGAACGAGAAGTCGAACTCAAGCGTATTTTGGCCGCCCGTGATGTCGAAAATGAAAATATTCAAAAGGCTCAGCTGATTCAAAAAGCACAGGTCGAGCAAAAGAAAACCATTGAACTCGCTGAACAGGACCGCGCCATTGCCATTGCGGAAAAATCACGTGCTGAATCTGAAGCTAAAGCCCAAGCCGATCAGGCGCGTGCACAAGCGGTAAAAGCGGAAGAAGAAGTCATCACCGTACGTCAAATCCAGCAAGCAGAGCGTCAAAAGGCAGTTGAGCTGGTCGCAGCCAAAGAACATGCTGAAAAAGATGCAATTGCCATTACAGTTGCCGCTGAAGCTGGCAAACAAGCGGCAGCAGATGATGCAGAAGCAGTGCGGATTGCGGCTGAGGCGGAAGCAGAAAAAGTCCGCCTTAAAGCCAAGGGCGAAGCGGATGCGAAAATTCTACTGGCTCAGGCAATGGAGAAACAGTATCAAGTGGATGCTGAAGGTACACGTGCGGTCAATGAAGCCAATAACGTCCTGTCACCTGAACAGGTCGAAATGCAGATTCGTCTGGCCATGCTGAAATACTTGCCTGAAATTATCAGAGAAAGTGTCAAGCCAATGGAGAATATTGATGATATCAAGATTCTCCAGGTGAATGGCCTACATGGCGGTCATGCCGGTGCCTGTCAGGCAGATGCCCATCATGAGAATAGTAATGTTGCTCTTTCAGATCAGGTGGTGAATAGCGCCCTGCGTTATCGTAGCCAGGCACCGCTCATTGACAGCCTGATGAGTGAGCTCGGTATTCAAGGTGGTGATATTAATGGGATGACCCAAAGCCTTAAAGCTAAAACTTAAAAATAGACTGGGATATAAAAAAGCTCCCATCTGGGAGCTTTTTTATTAAAGGTCTAATGTGAATATCAAACTAAACCTTTATCTTTTAATACTTGCAGCATGGTTGAACCAAGTTCGGCTGGACTACGTGTATACGCCATACCCGCACGCTCAAAGGCAGCAAACTTTTCTTCTGCTGTGCCCTTACCACCTGAAATAATCGCACCTGCGTGACCCATACGTTTGCCTTTAGGTGCAGTCACACCCGCAATATAACCAACAACTGGCTTAGTCACATTCGATTGAATATATTCCGCAGCTTCTTCTTCCGCAGTACCGCCAATCTCACCAATCATAATGATAGCTTCAGTTTGTGGATCTTCCTGGAACAGTTTCAAGCAGTCAATCTGGTTCATGCCCGGAATCGGGTCACCACCAATACCAATACAGGTCGACTGACCTAAACCAAGTTTTGTGGTTTGTGCCACGGCTTCATACGTCAATGTGCCTGAACGCGAAATGATCCCGATTTTACCCGGCTGATGAATATGCCCCGGCATGATCCCGATCTTACATTCACCCGGCGTAATAATACCCGGACAGTTTGGTCCGATCAGACGTGTGCCATTACCATTGGTTTCCAGATAACGCTTGGCTTTGAGCATATCGATGGTCGGTACACCTTCAGTAATCACCACAATTAACTCAATGCCAGAATCAACCGCTTCAACAATAGAATCCAGTACAAAGGGTGCCGGAACATAAATCACCGAAGCATCTGCACCCGTTTCTTTCACCGCTTCACGCATGGTATTAAATACAGGCAATTCTAGATGGGTTTGACCACCTTTACCTGGGGTTACACCACCCACAACTTTGGTACCATAGGCCAAAGCCTGTTCAGAATGGAATGTGCCGTTTTTGCCTGTAAAGCCCTGTACCAATACTTTAGTGTCTTTATTAACTAATACGCTCATGATCAATACCCCTTTAAGCTTTTACAGCAGCAACAATTTTTTCTGCAGCATCAGCAAGACCATGCGCAGAAATCAACTTCAAACCTGATTCATCCAGTAATTTTGCCCCCAGTTCCGCATTATTGCCTTCAAGGCGAACAACCACAGGAACGGTCACATTTACTTCCTGAACCGCTGCAATAATTGCTTCAGCAATCATGTCACAACGTACAATTCCACCAAAAATATTAATCAATACACCTTGAACAGAAGTATCTGCCAGGATAATTTTAAAGGCTTCAATCACGCGCTCTTTGGTCGCACCACCACCCACATCCAGGAAGTTGGCTGGTTGACCGCCATAAAGCTTAATAATATCCATGGTTGCCATAGCAAGACCGGCACCATTGACCATACAACCAATGTTACCTTCCAGCGCTACATAGTTTAGATCAAACTCAGACGCTTTTAACTCACGTTCATTTTCTTGAGACTTATCACGTAATGCGGCCACTTCAGGCAAACGGTACAGCGCATTCGAATCAATTCCGATTTTGGCATCAACACACAGAATGTCGCCATTTTCACGCACAGACAGCGGATTGATTTCAAAAAGAGCAAAATCATTGTCTACAAATGCCTGATAAGCAGCCGTCATGACTTTAACAAATTGATTAATTTGTCCATCTTTGAGTTTAAGTGCAAAAGCAACTTCGCGTGCCTGAAATGGCATTAAACCGACTAAAGGATCAACCTCAACTTTAATAATTTTTTCAGGGGTTTCTTCGGCCACTTTCTCAATTTCAACACCGCCTTCAGTCGATGCCATAAAAGTGATGCGGCGAGTCGAGCGATCCACCACAGCGCCCAAGTACAGCTCGCGCTCAACCGGATAAACATCCTCAGAGACTAAAATGCTATTGACCGGCTGACCATTGGCATCAGTCTGATAAGTCACCAAGCGTGAACCAATAATCTGGTTGGCATATTCAGCAGCCTCGGCAGCCGATTTCACTACTTTTACCCCACCAGCCTTACCCCGGCCACCCGCATGCACCTGTGCTTTCAATACTGCAAACTTTCCACCCAACTGCTCGAAAGCATGCACCGTTTCATCGGCATTGGTGGCAAGTAGTCCTTCCTGTACAGGCATACCATATTTTTTTAATAGCGCTTTTGCTTGATACTCATGTAAATTCATTGAATAACCTTTTATTACTTCTTTGCCTTGTTATAACCCACTAGCACCCAGACATCCGTCAAAGCAGTACCAGCATTTCTTAAAATCGTTATCTTTATTTTTAGATGATTGTTCCAATAAAAACAACCATGAAATGTAAAAAGAGCGACCTAAGTCGCTCTTTTTTCGAATTACTTACGCTTACGTTGGATCGCGTGAATCGCACGACCATCAACTGCAAGTGCAGCTTCATGTACCACTTCAGAGAATGTCGGGTGACCGAAAGTCATCAACTGTAGATCTTCAACTGAAGATACGAACTCAAGTGCGATCATACCTTGGTGAACGATATCAGACGCAGCAGGCCCGATTACGTGCATACCGAGTAGACGGTCAGTTTTTGCATCAGCAACAAACTTCACGAAACCGGCACCTTCACCCGCAGCTAAAGCACGACCGTTCACAGCAAAACCGAATTGACCCGTTTTAACTTCGTGACCTTTTTCAGTCGCTTGCTGTTCTGTTAAACCTACCCACGCCGCTTCCGGATGTGTGTAAATTACAGAAATAATGGTGTCATAGTTCACTTGTGCAGCATGACCGTGAATACGCTCAACCGCCATTACGCCTTCTTCCATTGCTTTATGCGCAAGCATTGGACCACGTACCAAGTCACCAATTGCGTATACGCCTTCAACTGAAGTTGCACACCAATCGTTGACTTCAACCAAACCGCGTTCAGTCAATTTAATGCCTGAATCATCAGCCAATAAACCTTCAGCATATGCGCGACGACCGACACAAACGATCAATTTATCGAAAGTTTCAGTTTTGTCTTCACCAGCTTGGTTATATTTAACCGTTACTTCACGACCATTGATTTCAGTACCTGCAACTTTTGCACCGATACGGATATCCATACCTTGCTTAGTCAACAGTTTTTGGAAGTCTTTTGCCAATGCTTTATCAGCCATTGGTAAGAATGCATCCATTGCTTCAAATACAACAACTTCAGCACCAAGACGACGCCATACAGAACCAAGCTCAAGACCGATCACGCCCGCACCAATTACACCTAAACGCTTAGGTACTTCTGGGAATTCAAGCGCGCCAGTAGAATCAACAATTAAGTCTTGATCTACAGGAGCCACTGGAATATTTACTGGTACAGAACCCGTCGCAAGAATCACATATTTAGGCTCTAAAACTTGAGTTTCACCTTCGTGAGAAACAAATTCTACTTTTTTACCTGCAAGCAGTTTACCCGTACCTTTTAACCACTCGATGCCATTACCTTTAAGTAACTGATCGATACCGCCAGTCAATTGATCTACAACTTTGTCTTTACGAGCCAGCATTTTAGAAAGATCGAATTTAACTTCACCAGTCGTAATACCATGGTCATCTAGATGTTGAACTGTATCTTCATAACGATGTGAAGAATCAAGTAAAGCTTTAGACGGGATACAACCGACGTTTAAGCAAGTACCACCTAAAGATGGTTTACCTTTATGAATACGTTTTTCGATACACGCAACTTTAAAACCAAGTTGAGCTGCACGAATTGCTGCTTCGTAGCCGCCTGGGCCACCACCAATTACGACTAAATCGAATTGAGACATGTTTATCTCCAACTAATCCCCCTTATTAATCCCCCTTTTCCAAAGGGGGATCTTCCCCTCTTTTTAAAGAGGGGTTAGGGGAGATTTTTAATGAATAAATTACAGATCAAGGATCAGACGCGCTGGCTCTTCTAACAATTCTTTGATTGTTACAAGGAAACCGACTGCTTCTTTACCATCGATTAAACGGTGGTCATAAGACAGTGCAAGGTACATCATTGGCAAGATTTCTACTTGACCATTCACCGCCATCGGACGTTCCTGGATTTTATGCATACCCAGAATCGCAGTTTGTGGCGTATTTAGAATTGGTGTAGAAAGCAATGAACCAAAAGTACCACCATTAGTAATAGTGAATGTACCGCCAGTCATGTCTTCGATGCCCAGCTTACCGTCACGTGCCTTGCCAGCATATGCACGGATGCCATTTTCAACTTCAGCATAGTTCATGCGGTCTGTATCACGAAGAACAGGAACCACTAGACCACGCTCAGATGAAACTGCAACACCAATGTCGTAGTAACCGTGATACACGATGTCATCGCCATCAATTGAAGCATTTACCGCTGGATAGCGTTTAAGTGCTTCAGTTGCTGCTTTAACAAAGAATGACATGAAGCCAAGACGCGCACCATGACGCTTCTCGAATGCATCTTTGTATTGAGCACGCATTTCCATGATTGGTTTCATGTTCACTTCGTTGAACGTCGTCAACATTGCAGTTTCTTGAGTCGCTGCAAGTAAACGTTCAGCAACACGCTTACGAAGGCGAGTCATCGGAACACGTTTTTCGATACGCTCGCCCACTGCAACGCTTAATGGTTGCGCTGCAGGTGCTGCCGGTTTCGCTTGATGATTTGCCACATCTTCTTTCGTGATGCGACCGCCACGGCCTGTACCTGCAACATCAGCAGCTGCAACACCAGATTCAGTCAACGCTTTACGCACTGCTGGAGCCTGGTCCTGTACTTGTTGACGTTCAACGATCGGTGCATTACCTGCTTCAGTTTGCGCAGCAGCTTGTTCAACTTTCTCTTCAGACTGAACTGCTTGAGTTTGTGTAGCGCCAGAAACAGCACCTTCTTCAAACTGTGCAATGACTTCAGCTGAAAGAACAGTATCGCCTTCACCTTTAATAATAGATGCAAGTGTACCGTCTGCAGGAGCAACAACTTCTAAAACAACTTTATCAGTCTCAATATCGCAAATCACTTCATCACGTGATACTGCTTCACCTGGTTGTTTGTGCCAAGTTGCGATCGTACCGTCCGCAACTGACTCTGGGAATACCGGTGCTTTAATTTCGGTTGCCATTACTTAGAATCTCCTGGATTATTCAGCGTCGATCGCAAGCGCGTCGTTGATGAGCTGAGCTTGTTGTTTTGCATGCAAATATGGTGAACCACATGCCGGTGCAGCAGAAGCTTCACGGCCTGCATAGCTAATACGTACTTGTTTACCCGCTTTCATCACGTCGTCATATAGACGCGGTGCGATGAACAACCAAGCGCCTTGGTTCTTCGGTTCTTCTTGCGCCCAAACAAGTTCTTTAACGTTTGGATATTGCGCAAGCACTTCTGCCAGGCGTTTTTCTGGGTATGGATATAATTGTTCAATACGTACAATTGCAGTGTTGTTCAATTCTTTTTCACGACGTTTTTCAACTAGGTCGTAATACACCTTACCACCACACAGAACCAGACGGGTTACATCTGACTTGTTGATGTTGTCTACTTCATCAATCACGGTTTGGAATGTACCGTTTGCAAGCTCTTCAAGGCTAGATACAGCAAGCTTGTGACGAAGTAAAGATTTCGGCGAAGTAACAATCAATGGCTTACGGATTGGACGAATCGCTTGACGACGTAATGCGTGGAAAATCTGCGCAGGCGTAGTCGGTGTGATGACTTGCATGTTGTCTTCAGCACATAGCTGCAAGAAACGTTCCAAACGTGCAGATGAATGTTCTGGACCTTGACCTTCAAAACCGTGTGGAAGAAGCATAGTTAAGCCACATACACGCTCCCATTTGGTTTCACCAGATGAGATGAACTGGTCAATGACAACCTGTGCACAGTTTGCGAAGTCACCGAATTGTGCTTCCCAGATGATCAAACTCTTAGGAAGAGTCGTCGCATAACCATATTCAAATGCCAATACAGCCATTTCTGACAACAAAGAGTCATAGATTGCAGTACGCGGCTGGTTTTCTTTCAGGTTACACAGTGGAAGATAAGTTGAACCATCTACCTGATTATGCAGTTTTGCATGACGGTGTGAGAAAGTACCACGACCTACGTCTTCACCCGTTAAACGAAGCAAGTAACCATCATCTAGTACAGTTGCATACGCCAGAGTTTCAGCAGCACCCCAGTTCAGAGGCATTTCACCCGTTTGCATTTTCAGACGGTCATCAATTACTTTTGCAACTTGACGCTGCATCACGAAGCCTTCAGGAAGCTCACGCATTTTCTTGCCAAGCTCTTTTAGACGTTCGATTGGGAAAGTTGTATCCCACTCGTCTGTGTACTCATGACCTAAGTAAGGAGTCCAATCCACAAACATTTTTTTGTTTGGTTCAAGTACCAGTGCATTGGCAACGTGATTACCCGCTTCCAGGTCTGCACGGTAGTTTTCAACCATTTGATCTGCACTTGCGCGATCAAGAACACCCTGTTGTACCAATTGATCCGCATAAAGCGTACGCGTAGTCGCTTTCTTGTTAATCACTTGATACATCATTGGTTGAGTTGCAGCTGGCTCATCCGCTTCGTTATGACCACGACGACGGTAGCAGAACATGTCAATCACAACGTCTTTACGGAAGGTATGACGGAAGTCATGTGCCAATTGTGAAATGAACACCACAGCTTCAGGATCATCACCATTCACATGGAAGATCGGTGCCTGAATCATTTTTGCGATGTCAGTACAGTATTCTGTAGAACGTGCATCACGTGGATCAGACGTCGTGAAACCAACCTGGTTGTTAATTACAATGTGCACTGTACCACCCACGGTATAACCGCGAGTTTGTGACATCTGGAAAGTTTCCTGGTTAACGCCCTGACCTGCAAATGCAGCATCACCGTGTACGATTAATGGCAATACGTCATCGCCGCCAATGTCTTTACGACGTACTTGACGTGCACGTACTGAACCTTCAACCACAGGGCCAACGATTTCAAGGTGTGACGGGTTAAACGCCAATGCCAAGTGAACTTCGCCACCTGGAGTCATCACGTTTGAAGAGAAGCCTTGGTGATACTTAACGTCACCAGAACCTTTCTTGTGAATAGACTTACCTTCGAACTCACCAAACAGGTCAGCCGGGTTCTTACCCATGATGTTAACAAGAAGGTTTAAACGGCCGCGGTGAGGCATACCGATCACAACTTCTTTACAGCCTACAGAACCTGCACGCTGAATAATTTCGTTGACCATCGGGATGAATGCTTCACCACCTTCAACGCCGAAACGTTTGGCACCAACGAATTTATTACCAAGATATTTTTCTAGGCCTTCAGCCGCAGTTAAACGCTCAAGGACATGTTTCTTTTGATCAGCATTGAAGCCATATTGACCGCGTGCACTTTCTAGACGTTGTTGAATCCAACGTTTTTCTTTGGTGTCCACGATGTGCATGTATTCAGCA
This sequence comes from Acinetobacter lwoffii, assembly GCF_024129685.1. GTDB lineage: Bacteria > Pseudomonadota > Gammaproteobacteria > Pseudomonadales > Moraxellaceae > Acinetobacter > Acinetobacter lwoffii_X. The sequence goes on from NZ_JAMXXL010000013.1 coordinate 48,679, forward strand.
CCGATTGAACCACAGTAAGTGGCTTCCATTGACTGAACCATTTCAGCCAAAGTCGCTTCTTCTTTACCGATCGCCAGGTTACCAGTATTGAATACTGTGTCTAAGTCAGACTGAGTCAAACCATGCGCAGCAAGATCTAGATCAGGCACAACTTCACGCTTCGCTAAACCTAATGGATCCAGTTTTGCTTTCTGGTGGCCACGGTTACGGTACGCAGCAATCAGCTGTAGCACGCCAATTTGACGACGTTCATGCTCTGAGCTGACTGTCGACTGAACAATAGGCTGAATACGGCTTGAATTGCGACCTAAAAGTAGGAATTGCTCACGTACATTACTGTGTGGTTGATCACCTTTTGGGAATTTATCGAAGTACGCTCTCCAGTCAGCACCCACTGAGTCTGGAGCAGTCAGATACTGCTCATAAAGTTCTTCAATATACGCTGCACTATCAGCGGAAAGTTCAGTGTCAAGACGCAGAGCGTCAGCAACTTCTTGCATTTGTGGACCCATTTCCTATTGCAAAAACATTTTCAGGATGCTTTTTAAGCAAAACCCAGGATTATTAGCATCAAATTGGTAATATGATACTAGTCCCCCATAAGGCATAAGCCATGAGGCGTTATCACCACACCAAGAAAATCTTGATATGTTTAATGAACAATAACGCCCCTCAGCGGCATCATCACTCATTGAATACCCGATCGAAACCGGGCAATTTTTTGCAAATCGACTTAGAAAAAAGCAAGCATTAACAAAGATTTTTTCTAAAGCGACTCGGGTCTACCTTTATATACCAGTCCCTGATTATGCAGTGTTTAAAAAATGTACCTGGCGTGGCATTTTTTAAACATAGTCATGGGCTAAATGCTAACATAATCTCAACTTTTCAATTGATTTTTTTGACACATACCTTCCATAAATTGGCTAAATACAGTTCAGATATTTTACTATAATATATGGTGCTTTATCTCAAAAATAGATTCAATGTAGACTTAAGTCCTAAGCATTTCCGATAAATAAAAAGAGAGCAAACCTTTCAATCCACTCCCTCCTTAAATTTCCGTTATATAATAACATCGTTCTTGCTATTTTTCAGGTCAGTTTTACATCTAAAAATCATAAATACCCAAAATAATCACATGTTCTTCTTATATGGCGCTCAAAGCCCTTACCCTTTTCCTGACTGTTTCACTCAACTTTATACATTTTAAGTATAGTATCTTTATTTTTATCTTATGATTTTTTAATTTTTCCAATAGTTTGCATAAAAAAAGCACACCTGAAGGTGTGCTTTTTTCTAAACTGCGAAGAGCAGCCTATTAGCCTGCCATATCTAAAAGCATATTACGGATGTGACCGATTGCTTTTGTTGGGTTCAAGCCTTTAGGACATACAGATACACAGTTCATGATGCCTTTACAACGGAACAATGAGAACGGGTCGTCTAGACGAGCCAAACGCTCTTGTGTTCCAGTGTCACGCGAGTCAATGATGAAGCGGTAAGCGTTCAACAATGCTGAAGGACCCAAGAACTTGTCCGGGTTCCACCAGAATGACGGGCATGAAGTTGAACAGCATGCACATAGAATACATTCATATAGACCATCAAGATGCTCACGCTCTTCAGGAGATTGTAAACGTTCCTTAGGAGGCGCAGGCTGGTTGTTGATCAAGAATGGATGGATCTTGTTGTACTGATCATAGAACTGGTTCATGTCAACCACCAAGTCTTTCACTACAGGAAGACCAGGCAATGGACGAACAGTAATTTCATTTGGTAAATCGTTCAGGTTCCAAAGACACGCCAAACCGTTTTTACCATTGATGTTCACGCCATCAGAACCACAAATACCTTCACGACATGAACGACGGAACGTTAAAGTCTCGTCCTGTACTTTCAATGCAAGAAGTGCGTCAAGCAACATACGATGCTTGTCAGTCAGTTCAAGTTTGAAAGTTTGCATGTACGGTGCTTTATCCTTGTCAGGATCGTAGCGGTAGATATGAAATGTACGAGTACCTCTACTCATCTGAATTCTCCTGATTAGAATGTACGTGGTTTAGGTGGAATCGCGTCAACCGACAATGGACGGTAACGAACTGGCTTGTACTCTAGACGGTTATCCGCAGAGAACCATAAAGTGTGCTTCATCCACTCATCATCACGACGACCATATGGGTATTCAGCATGGTCTGGAGACTCTTCAAAGTCTACAACCGTATGTGCACCACGGCATTCTTTACGAGCAGCAGCTGAAATAAGCGTTGCTTTCGCAACTTCATACAAGTTTTCAACTTCAAGTGCTTCAATACGTGCAGTGTTGAATACTTTAGATTTGTCTTTCAAGTGAATATTGCGTACGCGCGGTTCAATTGCAAGAATCTGCTTCACACCTTCGTCTAGAAGCGCAGATGTACGGAATACACCAGCGTGGTCTTGAACGATGTCACGGATTGCATCAGCAACGTCTTGAGCATTCTCACCTGTAGTCGATTCGTCAAGTTTACGAATACGTTCAACAGTTTCTTGAAGCACAGTTGTTGGAAGTGGCTCATATTCGCCATCGTGCTGTTTAGTCACATATTCAATGATATGTTGACCAGCAGCCTTACCAAATACAACCAAGTCAAGCAATGAGTTCGTACCTAGACGGTTCGCACCGTGTACAGATACACATGAACATTCACCGATTGCATAGAAGCCTTTTACTGGCTTAGCAAAGTCACGACCTTCGGCATTTGTAGAGTAAACGTCGGTGTCTTTATTGTAGTTAGCAACAAGCGCTTCAGTTTCACGAGACTCAGGAACAACCACTTGACCATGAATATTCGTTGGAATACCACCCATTTGGTAATGAATTGTTGGTACTACAGGAATTGGCTCTTTAGTGATGTCAACGTTCGCGAATTTCTTACCAATCTCAAATACAGATGGAAGACGTTTCATGATCGTGTCAGCACCCAAGTGCGTCATATCAAGCAGGATGTAATCGCCTTTAGGACCACAACCACGACCTTCTTTGATCTCTTGGTCCATAGAACGTGATACGAAGTCACGTGGCGCCAAGTCTTTCAAAGTTGGTGCATAACGTTCCATGAACGGTTCGCCGTCTTTGTTACGAAGGATTGCACCTTCACCACGACAACCTTCAGTCAACAATACGCCTGCGCCCGCAACACCCGTTGGGTGGAATTGCCAGAATTCCATATCTTGTAATGGAATACCTGCACGAGCAGCCATACCAAGACCGTCACCAGTGTTGATATAAGCATTTGTAGATGCACGGTACACACGACCAGCACCACCAGTAGCGAACAAAGTCGCTTTTGCTTGGAATACTGCAATTTTACCAGTTTCCTGATCAATTGCTGTAACACCAAGAACGTCGCCTTTTTCGTTACGGATCAGGTCAAGCGCAATCCATTCAACGAAGAATTGAGTGCCCATTTTCACGTTGCTTTGATAAAGCGTGTGAAGAAGTGCGTGACCGGTACGATCGGCAGCAGCGCATGCACGTGGCACAGCTTTCTCACCGTAGTTTGCCGAGTGACCACCGAATGGACGCTGGTAAATTGTACCATCAGCGTTACGGTCGAATGGCATACCTAGGTGTTCAAGCTCATAAACCACTTGAGGCGCTTCACGAGTCATGAACTCGATCGCGTCTTGGTCACCCAACCAGTCCGAACCTTTAACGGTGTCATAGAAATGGTAGTGCCAGTTATCTTCTTGCATGTTACCAAGAGATGCACCAATACCACCCTGCGCTGCAACAGTGTGCGAACGGGTTGGGAATACTTTAGTCAGAACCGCAACTTTCAAACCAGCTTGAGCAAGTTGGTAAGACGCACGCATACCTGAACCACCACCACCAACGATGACAGCATCGAAAGTTTCGTGTGGAATATTTGTGTAATCTTCTTTAGGGTTTATAGCGCCCATGATTGTTTCCTATCAATTCGCCCAAAAAATCTGGATCGCCCAGATTGCATATGCAAGTACAGCAATGATCACTGCTGAAGTCAGTACAAGGCGTAAACCTGAAGCTGAAGGACCCATTTGACGAGTAGTCACATAATCCGTGAATACCTGCCACATCCCGATCCATGCGTGTGCAACAAGAGATAAGACCGCCAATAAAGACATAATCTTCATTGGAACTGTCATCATAAAGCCGTACCACTGTTCAAAGTTGAAACCACCATTCAGTAGAATCCAACCCAGTACAACAACGGTATAAACAGCTAGAACTACAGCACTGACACGTTGGAGAAACCAATCGCGAGAACCTGAACCTGTTAAACCAGTAGCGCTTTTCATTAGAGTACGATCCATACAAATGCTGCAACAATACCGATTGCAGACAAGATTAATGCGATAGTAGATGCAACACGGCCACTTTCTAGTTCTTCAGCAACGCCAATGTCAGCAAGTAAATGCTTAACACCCGCAATAAAGTGAAAAATCATGCCGGCGACAAATACCCATACAATAAAGCGAACAATGAAACCGTTAAAGATTTCTTGAACTTGCGCAAAACCTTCAGGCGAAGACAATGACTTGTCTAAAATCCATAGAAGGACCGGTACGAGTAAGAATACGATAACACCTGAAAGACGGTGTAGAATTGATGCAATAGCCACGGGTGATTTTAAGTTTACTTCTAAAACTTGACCCATGGACAAATTGACAGGTCTGTTGCTTTTCACAGCGGGCATCCTGTAAGTAAAAACTCCATCCGGAGTTTGTTGGAATTAATTCGAAGGAAAGCTGGCATTCTCAGGCAAATACATGCCTAAAATCAAAACGACACTGAATTATAAAACGTGAACTATTAAAATACAAACGGCTGAATTTGGCTTTTTGGATAAAAAACCATTAAATAAGAATCATTAACAACAATAAGTCAGACTTTATATATTATTCCACCCTTTCAATTCCTATCTATATGATTGTTTTTAAATAATTAAGATGATTAATTTACTCGGTTTTCAGCCTACAGGATCATGTTTGAGTTTTAGACTAAAGATGCACAGTTCCATCACAAATATTATTTAAATCTCTTTTTAATTCAGATTTAAATCAAGTGTCTAGATTTAACAGACCAATTGCCCCAATTCATCAGCAGCGCAGTGATTCAGATAACCTGATGTTAAATAGCGACTTAGTACACCACACGATGGGTTTTTCAATCGATTTGAAGCATTTAGATTCAAAAAATCATTCATTTATTTTTATACTGCTTACCTTTGCTGCCAAACTGGCCATTTATTAAGCTACTTTTTAATCAATTGAACCATATTCAAAATTCAATTAATTGCTTTTATTTATAATTCTACCTGTTAAATTCAGCTTGGCAAAAACGATGTAAGTTATGAGATTTATATAGTTTTAAGCATGCTCACCTTAATCTTTCACTATTTTCGCCCGCATTTCTTGCTAGGAAAAAACGCTTACAAATGCCCCAAGCAGTCTATTTTTTTCTGCACCTCTGCATCAATTTGACTTATTATAGAGGTTTGATGCTGTGATTTTACTGAACTTTTTATACTGAGCGAATGTGACTAAACTGCTGTGCGGCCGTCATTTTTCATCCATAAGTATAATTGACAAAATTTCAGTACTCACTAATCTTATAGCAAATTTTTGATCCGTCCGTTTTGTGCATTAAAAGATTGATAGACAAAGCGGATATACATTCACCAGGACAGGAGATCTATTGAATGTCTGAAGCAACTGGCAAGAAAGCCGTTTTACAGCTTGATGGCAAAGAAATTGAACTACCAATTTACAGCGGCACATTGGGCCCAGATGTAATCGACGTTAAAGATGTGTTGGCTGCAGGTCACTTTACTTTTGATCCTGGTTTTATGGCGACAGCTGCGTGCGAGTCTAAAATCACGTTCATCGATGGTAACAAAGGTGTACTTTTACACCGCGGCTACCCAATCGATCAATTGGCGACTAAAGCTGATTACTTGGAAACTTGCTATTTATTGTTAAATGGCGAACTTCCAACTGCTGAGCAAAAAGAAGAATTTGACGCTAAAGTACGTAACCATACAATGGTTCACGATCAAGTTAGCCGTTTCTACAATGGTTTCCGTCGTGATGCGCATCCTATGGCGATCATGGTAGGTGTGGTTGGTGCGTTGTCTGCGTTCTATCACAACAACCTTGACATCGAAGATGTGAACCACCGTGAAATCACTGCAATTCGTTTAATCGCGAAGATTCCTACGCTGGCGGCTTGGAGCTACAAGTACACCATCGGTCAACCATTCGTTTACCCACGTAACGACCTTGGTTATGCAGAAAACTTCCTGCACATGATGTTTGCTACTCCTGCAGACCGTGATTATAAAGTTGATCCAATTCTTGCAAAAGCAATGGACCGTATCTTCACGCTTCATGCTGACCACGAACAAAATGCGTCTACGTCTACAGTACGTTTAGCTGGTTCTACCGGTGCGAATCCGTATGCATGTATCGCTGCTGGTATCTCTGCACTTTGGGGCCCTGCTCACGGCGGCGCGAACGAAGCTGTTCTTAAGATGCTTGACGAAATCGGCACTGTAGAAAACGTTGCTGGCTTCATGGAAAAAGTAAAAACTAAAGAAGTTAAACTAATGGGCTTCGGTCACCGAGTTTACAAAAACTTCGATCCACGTGCGAAAGTAATGAAAGAAACTTGTGACGAAGTTCTTGGTGCACTTGGCATCAATGATCCACAGCTTGCATTGGCTATGGAACTTGAACGTATCGCGCTTTCTGACGAATACTTCATCAAGCGTAACCTTTACCCGAACGTAGACTTCTACTCAGGTATCATCCTTAAAGCGATTGGTATCCCGACTGAAATGTTTACTGTAATCTTCGCGCTTGCACGTACTGTTGGCTGGATCAGCCACTGGTTAGAAATGCACAGCGGTCCTTACAAGATCGGTCGTCCTCGTCAGCTTTACACTGGCGAAGTTCAACGCGATATCGTTCGTTAATTCGAACCGCGTCGAAAGACTTAAAAAAAACCACCCTCCCGGGTGGTTTTTTTTAGTGCTGACAAAAGCCTACAAAAAATTGACCTGAAACGTTTTAAAATTAGCATATCAAAATCATATTCACGAACTAAGTCACCTAAAAACAGGATGCATATTGAATGCTGTTGTATTTTCTGCCCTTTATTTTAAGACTGGTTCGTTTTGAACAGTTTAAGTGCCGCAGTCTAACGCCTGGTGAAATCAAAATTTCCCAACAGGTATTTGGCAACCTGATCGATTATTCTCGCGTTAAAATCATGAATCACCCCTACCTGCCCTGGCAATCCAAACATGTCATTATGGCGCCCAGTGGCTATATACATGTACGCAATTTAAATTATCGGGAAGATTATTCGCGCGAGAGTTTATCTTATCAGGCGCTATTTATTCATGAGATGGCACATATTTATCAACATCAATGCCGGATCAATGTGCTTTTAAAAGGGGCATTTTTACAAAGTGCTTATTTTCTCAGCTTAGGAAAATATAATCCGTACAAATATCAATTTAATCCCAACAAATCATTTTCAACCTACAATATTGAACAACAAGGCGATATTGCCCGGGATATTTTTCTAAAAAAAATTCCGAATATTATTTTAAACCCACAAATAAACAGATGATATTTAATCAGTTTAATTCTAAACAATATAGATAAGGCATATTTTAAAAACCCAAATTTTGACTTCAGTGTTTAAATCTATATAAGCCTAGATGCATAAAAAATCAGCATATTTTCTAATTTTATATTATAACTTTTTCACTCAATGCCTGTTCTGCTAAATCAGCTCTAGCTTATCGATAAAATTTCGATAAAATAAGCCGGTATGATTATTTTGCATCGCACATTAAGATTCAATGATCATGCGATAAAAAGTTTTTTTATTTAAGCCATTTGGCATTTTATGAATATCGAAGTGCACTCAACTGAATAATTAGAATTATAAAAATCAGTAATTTAGTGTATCAACCTATAGGAATAGGATTTACTTGGAATGAAAAGTTTTAAAATTGCGATTGCTCAATTCTCTCCACATGTGGGCAATCTGGATGCAAATACGCAAAAAATGATTGATCTGGCCAATCAGGCTAAAAAAGATAAAGCAGATCTGATTATCTTTCCTGAACTTTCAACGCTGGGCTATCCTGCAGAAGACTTATTAATTCGCCCGAGCTTGGTGAAACGCACCAAAGCAGCTTTTGAAAAACTGACTGAAGTAAAAGATATTGTGATGGTCTTTGGTTTTGTTAATCAAACTGAAGATGGTCAGCGTTATAACTCGGCTGCTGTCATGAAAGATGGCGAAGTGCTGGGTGTTTATAACAAACAAGTGTTGCCAAACTATGGTGTATTTGATGAAAAACGTTATTTTGGCGAAGGTCATCAGCATCTGGTATTTGAGTATCTTGAACATAAATTTGGCGTACTGATCTGTGAAGATGTCTGGTCTTTGGCGACTGTTCAGCAACTGGCAAAATTGAATATCGACACAGCTTTGGTACTGAATGCATCGCCATATGAAGTGGGTAAACCACAACATCGCATTGAAACCATGGCGGCCTTGGTCAAACAGCTAAATATCAATCTGGTGTACTGTAACCAGGTCGGTGGTCAGGATGATCTGATCTTTGACGGTACCAGTTTTGTGCTCAACAAATCTGGCGAGGTGGCTTTACAGGCACCAACTTTCCAGGAAAATCTGGCAATTGCAGAATTTAATGCTGAACAACTGCAATTCAGCAAAGGTGCAATTGCACCTGCTTTAGACACCATGGCTGAGATTTATCAAAGCCTGGTCATGGCCACACGTGATTATGTACAGCGTTCTGGCTTCCCAGGTGTGATTCTGGGACTGTCTGGCGGCATTGACTCTGCCCTGACCCTAGCGATTGCTGTAGATGCGCTTGGCGCAGACAAAGTTCAAGCTGTGATGATGCCTTATACCTATACCGCACAAATCAGTGTGGAAGATGCAGCGGCTCAAGCCAAAAATATGGGCGTGACTTTCGGTATTGCCGAAATCAATCCAGTGGTAAGCGGCTTTATGCAGGTGCTATTCCCGTTCTTTGGCAACGCTCCAGTCGATGCTACCGAGGAAAACCTGCAAGCACGTTCACGGGGCACCTTATTGATGGCCCTGTCTAACAAATTCGGTAATCTGGTGCTGGCAACCGGTAATAAGTCTGAACTAGCTGTCGGTTATTGCACCCTGTATGGCGATATGGTCGGTGGTTATGCAGTTCTGAAAGATGTGTATAAAACCATTGTATTTGAACTGGCGAAATATCGTAACAGCATTTCAGAAACTCCAGTGATTCCGGAACGTGTGATTACCCGTCCACCTTCAGCAGAACTGCGTCCAGATCAGGTCGATCAAGACTCTTTACCTGCCTATGACATTCTAGATGCGATCTTGTACTCTTATATTGAAGAAGATATGAGTCAAGACGATATCATTGCCAAAGGCTTTGATGCTGAAGTCGTGAAAAAAGTGATTCGTCTGGTTGATATCAATGAGTACAAGCGCCGCCAAGGTGCCATTGGACCACGTATCAGTTCACGTTCTTATGGTCGTGAGCGTCGTTATCCAATCGTCAATGGATGGAAAGCAGGTAGCTAAATTCTGCTCTCAATGATGTAAATCAGAATCGTCCAAGTGAATGCTTGGGCGATTTTTTTATGCGACAGTAAAATGAAGATCAGACTCAACATTAAGGAAAAATGATGTTTTGAGAAATCTGAAAAAATTAGTGGATGCTTCAAATATTTTTTATAGTTTGCAGTACTTTTTAAAAGACAAAAAAAGAGACCAAGCTGAGAGCTTGGTCTTTTAAAATGGTGGCTATGACGAGACTTGAACTTGTGACCCCCGCATTATGAGTGCGGTGCTCTAACCAACTGAGCTACATAGCCGTAAACTGTGTGCGCATTATCGTAATTTCAGCTTCTATCGTCAAGCATTTTAAAACACAAATGTTCAGTCTTTATGCAAATACGGAATAAACTTTTAAATTTTAAACAAAAAAGGGTTTTTTAGTATGTAATTCACGCATTCATAGCACCATTTAATTCTTCGAGGAATCATTAGATGTATAAAATCAAAATATTTATTTTACTCATTGGCCTTTCAAGTCTGAGTGCCTGCCAGACCATCTCGCCTATTTTCGTAGATTATAATGGCGTCAGACGTGATGTGGCACAGTGGATTAATCAGCAGCAACTGATGAGCATGCAGCAGAAAAGGTCTTTGGCACAACTCAGCAGAGCACAGCAGAAAATCGAGCGCTATCCGGAATATGATCAGAGCCAACGACTGGCGGTAACCCGGGAAAATCAGATTGCATTACATTGTGCGCGTTTACATGTGACAGAACATAAAATCCGGCAGCTACAGCAAAAAATTTATGCAGGTGAAGCTCAAACAATTTTAAATCGCTATGAACAGCTGTCACCGCAAATAAAATTAGACCCGACCTCTATTCGATGTGATTAATCACTGTCTTAGGCTATCACATTAATTACATATAAATTATTAACTTAGGCTAAATAAATCACCCAATTAAATAGCTCTAAACAGGTGCTTCATTTTTTAATCTATTAGACATTATACCTATGTATTTACTTGGTTTTATTTTTATACAATACAGGCTATGATCAAAGTATAAACAACTATTCGTACCCGGTTTAACGCGTCATAATTTTATAACTCTAAATTCCCCTCAGGAGAATTCTAATGCCTTTTGAACATATTTTAGTACCTGTTGACGGTTCAGAAACATCGTATGCTGCAGTGGATAAAGCTGTAGAAATTGCCAAAGCATTTAACAGTAAAGTCACAGTGGTTCAAGTGCTGGCACTGGACCCTTATATCGCTGCGGAATATATCTCTGCGGCACAAACCAATGACCTGATTGAACGTGCCCGTACTTCCATCCTGAAAACGCTGGATGAAGCCAAAGCAAAATTCTCTGGTGCCGGTGTTGAAGTGGATACACAGCTCCTTGAGGGTCAGGTAATTTATAGCGAGATTGTCAAAGCAGCTAAAGATTTAAATTCTGACCTGATCGTGATTGGTTCCCATGGTCGCACGGGCTTCAAAAAGCTGTTCCTTGGCAGCGTAGCGCAAAGCATTCTCGGCCAAGCGGATATCCCAGTAATGGTGATTCGCAACTAAGTTATGTTTAAAATCCCCACTTTTCACCAAGTGGGGATTTCTTTTATATCTTGACCAGACCATCCCATTGATAGCGTTTTAAATCCAAGCGATCACCTTTAAGAAAAATTCCTTCCTGCATGAGTTTTTGCTGCTGGATATTCTGGCCATGTTCGTCCAGTTGCTTCACACTGATTTTCGCCTGGGCATTGATCACCCGATACCAAGGAATATCAGTGTCCGAATCTAGATGACTTAATACCCGTCCGACCAATCGCGCATGTTTGGGTAAACCTGCCAGTCTAGCAATCTGTCCGTAGGTGGCGACTTTGGCATACGGAATCTGATTGACCACAGCCAAAATCATTTCTGCCATTTCCTGACTGGCTGAACTTGTCTGGGTCATTTTCATCTCATTAATAGCTTATTTAAATCAAAAATCACAATCCACCCCCAGTAAAAAAGCTATAGGAGAGTGATTAAGCCTGATGAAATACGCTGATTCAAGCTCTCATCTCACTATAAAAACCAATCTAACAGTCTCTTGATCTTCTAAGTTTTATCTTTAGAAATTATCCGGATTTTCTAAGCGTTTTACTTCCTGAACCTTATCTGGATGATGCACCGTGGCGACTCCATCTGCATCTTTCTGATCAATCAGAATCTCTGGCTGAAAGATAGTGATGGTCTCATTTCCTTTGGCATCTTCCCCGACAATATAGCGAAAACCCTTACGATTCATTTTATGACACATGCGTTGATACCAGCCTTTAAAGCTCTCAGTTTCTTCATTGGGATTATAGTAAAAGGCATTCATCACCGCAGGTAAGCCCAAGCCACATACCACACCGGACAATAACACCACAATAAAGGTATAACCCACCAGAATACTGCTATACGCTTCCAGCTGAGGAATATTGGCGACCGCCAGAATTAAAGCCAAAGAAATCCCGCCACGTACCCCGCCCCAAGACAGGATGGTCAAACTACCGTTATAGCTTTTCTTGCTGACTTTTGGGAACATAGCAAAGGCCAGATAGTTGGCTGCAAAACGGGCCAGATGTAGAATCACAAAAGCCACCATTCCGCCCAGAACCAGACTGGTACTCAAGTCCAGAATAAACAATTCTAGACCAATCAGGGTAAACAGGAATGAATTGATAATTCCCTCAACCGTATGCCAGAAATGATTAACGTCACCAATTTCAGCATCTGCCAGGATTTCTTTCCATTTATTGCCAACAATCAAACCACCAATCACACAGGCAATTGGCGCGGAAGCATGTGCCAGCAAAGCCACCAGATAGGAACCACAAGCCAGCAAGGCCGTGGTCAAAATCAGAGATTCCATTTCATGCTTACCGCGCAAAATCCGCAAGATCGCAAAACCGAATCCGAAACCAATCAGCACCGCCACGACAATTTCATAAAGCAAGGTTTGCAGCACTGCCAGTACCGTAAAGTTTTCACCTTGCAGAACATTGAGCAAGGTCATAAATAAGGCAATACACATTGCATCATTAAACAGTGATTCGCCTTCAAGCTTGACAATCAAATGATGCGGTGCGCGAACCGAACTCAATACGCCTTTGATGCCGATCGGATCTGTGGCGCCCAAGGCCGCCCCTAGCAAGAGCAAAACCAGCAGGTCAACATGTTTACCAATCAGGAACTGATAACCATACAACACCACACCAAAGAACACTGCACAGAACACCAAAGCCAGACCAGCCAAAATACTGATCGGCCGCCAGTGGTTACGCAAATCTGAGACCTTAAACTTCAGCGCAGATGAGGTCAGGATAAAACAGATCACACCATTGATCAGAAAATCATAGAAATCGACGTGACGAACAGCCTGCTCGATATTGTCAATATTGATGCTAAAGAATGGATTGCCATGCAGTAAACTGGCGCCCCACTGCAAAATGAAAACAAAGATTGCCGAGACAATAGGGACACCAATCGCTTGCGGAAAACCCAAAACACGCTTATTAAACATCGTCGTAGCAATGGACAGGGCAAATACGACTGTGAGTAGCTGAAGAAAAAAGAAATTTCCCATTCGGTTTCCTAAAATCGGGCGAGATGGAGCACTATGCGCCGAGAGGCGTTGTTAAAATAGAGATTTGAATAGCAAGCTATTCTGGCAAAACAAGTTTAGTCCGTTTTTTATCGAATTGAGTTAAGTTTCTTTTCAGTATTTTCGAATGATGATTTAACATACAGGTCAGCACTCGGCTTTTGCTTCCACATTTTTCTATTTTGAATTTTTCTCCCATGCATCAAACTGTCAAAACCATTTTTCGTCTCTGTTTTGCCAGCGTGATTTTTCTGATCACGTTGTCCTTATGTTTTACCTGCTTTGCTAAAATTCAGGAAATTCTGCAAGCAGAACAGCATTATCAGCAAGCCACCAGCATTCCCTTAAAAAGTACAGCCGGCGAACAGTATGTATTGGTGTCCAATAACCAGCGACCAGACAATGCAATTTTTATTCTGATTGCAGGAAATGGTTATGTGGCCAAAATCAACTGTGAACATTACAGCGCTTTATGTAGCGATGAAGACAATCAATCGCATACCCGTCAAATCCAGACTGTTGACTTAATCAAAGCGGGAAATCTGTTCTATATTGAAAAAATCCAGTTCAGAGATAGCCGAACCGGCAAAGCAACTGCTTTAGAATATAACAAACAAGAAATTCAGCAGTTTTATCAAAATGACATGAGCAACCTCAAATATACAGTCTTTGCAATTGCACTGTTTGCTTTGGCTGCATTATTTGTCAGTATCAAGATATTAAGAAACTTCCGGCGTTTTCTGCATAAATAAAAAAAGGAGCATCTGCTCCTTTTTTTATCGAAGTCATTTAAATATTTTGATTAAAGGTATCACAATTCGCAACTTGACCGGATTTCAAGCCGGTGTTAAACCATTGTACCCGCTGCGCGCTGCTGCCATGGGTAAAGCTGTCCGGCACCACCTGCCCGCGAGCACGTTTCTGTAAATAATCATCGCCAATTTTATGGGCGGCATCCATCGCTTCCTGCACATCACCCTGTTCCAGAAATTGGGTACGTTCATGATTATGGTAAGCCCAAACGCCGGCCAGACAGTCTGCCTGCAATTCTTGACGCACTGAAAGCTGATTACTTTGCACTTCGCTTGCTTGCTGACGTGCTTGCTGTACTTGAGAAGAAATACCTAAAATCGTCTGGATATGATGCCCCACTTCATGGGCCACGACATAGGCCAGCGCAAAATCCCCCGCCTGATCATTGCGGGAAAGTTCGGTGGCATTCTGTTCTCCGGTAATGCCCATTTGGGTACGCATATCTTTAAAGAATGCAGTATCGATATACACTTTCTGGTCTGTCGGGCAGTAGAAAGGCCCCATCGCCGCCTGAGCAGTACCACAACCAGAATTCACGATGCCGTTAAACAACACCAGTTTCGGTGGGACATACTGCTGATTTAACTGCTGCTGAAACACCTGATTCCAGGTATCTTCAGTATCTGCCAATACGGTGCCGACAAAATCAATCGACTCCTGCTGTTCTGGCGTGGGATTTTCCAGGCCACGTGTTTCTGCTGCACCCGATACACCCTGAGTGACCTGCTTGGTGGTTTGATAAGCCTGCTGTGGATCGACACCAAAAAACTTCCAGGCCACAAAGGCTACAATCAACCCAACAATACTGATTCCGCCAGCTTTGGCACCACCACCGCGACGGTCTTCTACATTGCTACTGACACGACGACCTTTCCAACGCATAGTCTTTTCCTTTTCTTAATCTGCTCAATATCCAGATATTTCCACACCTTAAGCTTTTGATGATTTAGGCCAGATTTTCTTAATCAGGCTGATGACCAGCATCACCAGCAGACCCGCTAAAATTCCTACTGCGAAATTAATCAAGGTCGGCGTCACGGCACCGACAATATTACCGATGCTAGGAATATCCTGCACATAGGCCACACTGTCTTCAGTAAAGTGATGAATAAAAGGAATAGCATGGTTAATAATTCCACCGCCCACCAGAAACATCGCAGCGGTCCCAACAATGGAGAGAATTTTCATTAAGATCGGGGCAAATGCCAACAAGCCACGTCCTATTTTTTGTTTAAAATCGGACTGCTGTTCAGTCAGATGCAGACCGATATCATCCAGTTTGACAATCAGCGCAACAAAACCATAAACACCAATGGTCATCACCACCGCGATCAGGCTTAAAACAGTCACTTTGGTCAGCATCGAGGCTGCGGCGACCGTTCCCAAAGTAATCACGATAATTTCAGCAGACAGGATAAAGTCAGTGCGAATAGCACCTTTGACTTTTTCATTTTCAAACTGGTGCAAATCCATTTCTGTATGAATCAATTGCTCACGCGCCTGTTCCGCGTCCTTGGCCTTCGGTGTATGCAAGGTATGAATAATTTTTTCCACGCCTTCATAACATAGGAACAAACCACCCAGCACCAACAAGGGATTAATCAGCCAGCCTGCAATAAAGCTGATTAATAATGCCAGCGGCACCAAAATCAGTTTATTAACAAAAGAACCTTTGGCAACTTTCCAGACCACCGGTAATTCACGATCAGCCCGCACACCTGTCACTTGCTGCGCATTTAAAGCCAGATCATCACCAAGGACGCCTGCTGTTTTTTTTGCTGCCATTTTGCTCATGACAGCGACATCATCCAGAACAGTAGCAATATCATCTAATAATAGTAATAAACTGCTCGCCATACTTATTATCCTTATCTTCTTTCCAGATAGTTTAATCAAAATTCTTAAAAATATTGTATTCACTTGTTTAATTTATAAGATTTTTTTACGACAGCTTTTTTTCTGGCTGACAATCAAAAACAGAATGCCGTACAATGTTGCCATTCGTTAAAATACAGCTGTAGTACTGACTACCCTTTGGAATAGATAATGAGTAATCAAGATAATCGTCCAGTGATCTTGACGGGCGACCGTCCTACCGGACAACTCCACCTCGGCCACTTTGTGGGTTCATTACGCTCTCGTGTAGGTCTGCAAGATTCTCACCATCAACACTTGTTACTCGCCGATGCTCAAGCCCTAACTGATAATGCGGACAATTTTGAAAAAGTACGTCGTAACATTATTGAAGTGGCGACGGATTATCTGGCTGTCGGTATTGATCCAACTAAAACCACAATTTGTGTTCAGTCATGCTTACCTGCCTTAAATGAACTGACCATGCTATATCTCAACTTTGTGACTGTTTCACGTCTTGAGCGTAACCCGACCATTAAATCTGAAATCCAGATGCGTGGTTTTGAGCGTGATATTCCAGCCGGCTTCTTGTGCTACCCGGTGGCTCAAGCTGCTGACATTACAGCATTTAAGGCAACGGTTGTTCCTGTGGGTGAAGATCAAATTCCAATGATCGAACAGACCAACGAAATCGTGCGTCGTTTAAACCGTCAAATTGGTCATGACCTGCTACCAGAATGTAAGGCACTTCTTTCCAATGTTGGTCGCCTACCTGGTTTTGATGGTAAAGCAAAAATGTCGAAATCTTTGGGCAATACCATTGTGCTGGATGCGACAGATAAAGATATTAAGAAAGCCGTCAATGCAATGTATACCGATCCGAATCATCTGCGTATTGAAGATCCAGGTCAGGTCGAAGGCAATGTGGTATTTACTTATCTAGATGCCTTTGACCCAAATAAAGAAGAGCTGGAAGAGCTCAAAGCCCATTATCGTCGTGGTGGTTTAGGCGATGGTACAGCGAAAAAACGTCTGGAAAGTATTTTAAAAGAATTGATCGGCCCAATTCGTGAGCGTCGTATTGAACTGGCTAAAGATCCCGATTACATCATGGATATCCTGAAAACCGGTACGGATAAATGTCGCGATATTACCCAGGCGACACTGGATGAAGTTAAATCTGGCCTCGGTGTATTCCATTTTTAATTAGAAAAAATTGCTCTTAAAAGCTCTTCTGATGAAGAGCTTTTTTGTTTAAGCTAAAATTGCGCAAAAATGATGCAAATATCCCCACATAATCTTCATAGTTTTAACCTTATTTAACATGTATTAACATGAATACTGATGAGTCATATGAGAATGCATCCTATTATGATTGTATTCAGTAAGGAATCAGATTTAACTCTCTCCACAGTTAATGAAGTAGTTTGAAAGACATTCCTTTTTCTACGCAGTGACAACCCCAATCATTGCGTTTTTTTTGTCTTTAATTTTTGAATCTATTTTATTTCAAGTATAAAAAAACCCGCCAGAGCGGGTTATTTTGAATTCAGCATTTAAGCATTTTTATGACGCATATGCGGGAACAAGATCACATCGCGGATACTTGCTGCATTGGCAAAGATCATCACCAGACGATCAATACCAATACCCTCACCTGCAGTTGGAGGAAGACCGTATTCCAATGCTTCTACAAAGTCTGCATCGTAGTGCATGGCTTCATCATCACCAGCATCTTTTTCAGCAACCTGTGCCTGGAAACGCTCAGCCTGATCGATTGGATCATTTAACTCCGAGAAGCCATTGGCCAACTCACGGCCACCGATGAAGAATTCAAAACGGTCGGTAATGTGTGGATTGTGATCATTACGGCGTGCCAATGGAGAAGTTTCCGCTGGATATTCTGTAATGAACGTCGGCTGACGCAATTTGGTTTCTACGGTTTCTTCAAATACCATGGTTTGCAGTTTGCCCAGACCAAAACCTGGTTTCACCGGCTCTTTCAATTCTTCCTGAAGGAATTTTGCCAGGAACTCACGGTCATTGACATTTTCAGGGGTAAATTGCGGGTTATTTTCCAGAATTGCATCGAACATTGAAATTTTCTTGAATGGCCCTTTGAAGCTATACACTTCATCGCCATAAGGCACATCAGTGGTACCCAAGATATCAATCGCCAGACGCTCCAGCATTTGCTCGGTCAATTCCATCAAGTCTTTGTAATCTGCATAAGCCTGATAGAATTCGATCATGGTGAATTCAGGGTTGTGACGGGTAGAAACACCTTCGTTACGGAAGTTACGGTTAATTTCAAACACACGTTCAAAACCGCCGACCACCAAACGCTTTAAGTAAAGCTCTGGCGCAATACGCAAGAACAGCGACATGTCCAGTGCATTATGATGTGTTTCGAAAGGACGTGCCGATGCACCGCCTGGAATCACATGCATCATTGGCGTTTCAACTTCCATATAGCGCTTTTCAGTCAGGAAGGCACGGATACCCGCCACAACTTTGGCACGAATTTCAAAAGTTTTACGTGTTTCTTCGTTAACGATCAGATCAAGATAACGTTTACGATACTTTACTTCAGTATCGTTCAAACCATGGAACTTGTCTGGAAGCGGACGTAATGATTTGGTCAGTAATTCAAAATGTTCGATGTGTACATACAAATCGCCTTTACCTGAACGACCGATATAACCTTCGACTGCGATGATATCGCCAAGGTCCAGACCTTTAATGGTAGCCAGGACATCTTCAGCGAGTTCTTTACGCGCCACATATAGCTGGATACGACCTGTCATGTCCTGGATCACAATAAATGAACCACGGTTCAACATCACTCGACCGGCAACTTTGACGTAGACCTTTTCGCCTGCTTCAATTTCTTCTTTAGATTTATCAGCGAACTGGTCTTGTAAATCTTGGGCATAATGCTCACGCTTAAAGGTATTCGGCCATGGGCTCTTACCTGTTTCTTGTGCCTGAGCTTCGATTTGCTTTAACTTGGCATGACGCTGTGCAATTAAATCGTTTTCGGAAATGATTTGTTCAGAAGTCGATTGAGCGTTAGTTTGCGTCATCTCTGCCTCGAATAAGATTAGTTAAAAAATAGAAGTTGCATAGAATAGCAGAAATCCTTCTCAAATCGTAGCGCAAACACTCTCAGGAACCGGCTTTTCTTTGGAAAAATCCACTATCCTGCTATTTACACCATTCGGTTGAGCCCTTCTGTCACTCTTTTAAATTCCCTTTCTTCAACCTTTTGCAGCACCCCGCTGCTCTCAGTTGGGATTAAAGTTTAAATCAGACAGGGGTTATACAAAATCATTGCACTGCAAAATTGTGGCTTAGACCAATAGCTAACTGCCTTGTACACCCAGACGTTCTACAATGACGCTCAGATTGAAGATGATATGCCAATCAACAAATAACCAATATGGCATGTCCCATAAAAATGAGTAATGAACTATGTCTAAGATTTTGTTTTTACATGGCTTAGATTCCTCCAGAGAATCCACCAAGTTCCATGCCATTGATGTGGTACATAAATACTGTATCGATGTCGATTATCGAAATCTGAGTTATAGTTCGGTCACCGAGTTTTATCATGAGATGATTGAAACCATCAAACCGGATATTCTGGTCGGCCACAGTCTTGGCGGTTATTGGGCACTGAAAATGTCACAAGCGTATCAAATTCCATGTGTAGTGGCCAATCCCATTTTGCAGCCTAACTTCCGCGATGATTATCCGCCGATTGGGCATCACGATTTACAGCATGATATTCCTCAGTTTGCCTATCTGGAGCTGGGCGATGAAATTCTGGATATGCATGCGGTTCAGACACAACTTGAAGACTATATGCAAATTCAGGCAGTTGATGGCGGCCATCATCGTCTGGAACATCCTGAGCAAATTAATACACTGATTCAGGAAATCGAAGATCATTTTATCAGGCAATAAAAAAGCCCCACAATTTTGGGGCTTTTTTTAAATGTATAACTTAAGCAACTGCCGCTTCAGGCTGAGATTTGTCATCCAGCACTGACCAGATATCCAGGCCTAATTCAGCATGCAGGTCAGGAAGATCAAGGAAGATACTTGCGCCAAGTACTTCATGTTGACATTTTTGAGCCAGTTCATTCACTGCTTTTAAGGTTCCGCCAGTTGCCAGAACATCATCCACAATAATTACTTTCTGGGACTGAACTTCCGCAGACATTTCTAAACGATCCATACCATATTCCAGGCTATAACCCACACCGACCACTGGAGGTGGCAATTTGCCTGCTTTACGCACCAACAATAAGCCTTTGCCTGTACGTTGTGCCAACAAGCTTGCCAACACAAAACCACGCGCTTCGACCGCAATAAAGCTTTCTACTTCTGCCAGTTTGTCAGCAGGAATGCTGGCAATCAAAGCGTCAGTCAAAGGACCAATATTGCTCATGAAAAGTGGGGTCAAATCAAAGAAGCAAATTCCTGGTTTTGGAAAATCTTGGACCGTACGAATGTGAGACCACAAAGAAGTAGACAAATTGCTCATGGGAGATCTTAAAAAAAGAAAAGGAATATGGGAATTTTAAACCTATTTGAGTAGAGCGGACAAGCCAAGCTGCCTAATAAAAACCCGACGTTTAATTACAAGATATTGATTTTATTATATTGATTTATTTTAAAAATATTTAATCCGGACTTTACTGATTTTAAATTACCTAAAAACTCAAGTTTTTACTGCACGACTTTGGTCTATCCCACAAGATAAACACTCATTTTTGCCATCGTCAGCTTTTTATCCTTTAACCGCCTACGCCAGAAAAGCTGATTGGCGTGATTTTTAGATAAATGAGGAATGTGTCGTCTATTCTGCTGCTAATTTCGCTGATTAAGCTTTTATTCACTTTACTTTATGAATAGAACTGCGTAAAAATTTAGCCAAATATGTTCACTGTTAAAAAGTCATATTCTTTTAGAGTCTTGCCTTTTATGGATTTTAAGCTGACGCCTACAGTTGCTCAGTTTTGGAGAGTTACATGAGAAAGTTTCAATGCATCGTATGTGGATGGATTTATGACGAGGCAGAAGGTTGGCCTCAAGACGGGATCGTAGCAGGCACCAAATGGGAAGATATCCCAGATGACTGGACCTGTCCAGATTGCGGCGTGTCTAAAATTGATTTCGAAATGATCGAAGTCTAATCACGTCCAGTTAAAGGCCATATCCATATGGTCTTTTTTTATGCCTTTCAATCATTTATACAGCATGGAGCTCTACCATATGGAAACAACTATGCATCCTATCGTCATTATTGGTTCAGGTATGGCGGGTTATGCCGTAGCACGTGAATTTCGTAAACTCAATCCAGAACATGAATTGCTGATGATCTGTGCGGATGATGCGGTCAATTACGCCAAACCGACGCTCTCCAATGCTTTGGCTGGCAATAAATCGCCTGAACAAATTCCACTAGGCGATGCGGCTAAAATGTCAGCACAGCTGAATATGCGCATTGAACAGCATACCTGGGTCAAAGCCATTCATCCGGAAGATCATCAGCTGGTTCTGGAAAAAGATGGTCAGGAAAGTACGCAAAATTATAGCAAACTGGTATTAGCCATCGGTGCCAATCCGGTACGTCTGGCGATTGCCGGTGATGCCAGCGATGACATTCATGTCGTCAACAATTTGAGTGACTATAAAGCTTTCCGTAACAATCTGGCAGCACGTGAAGACAAACGTGTAGTAATTTTAGGTGCAGGCCTGATTGGCTGTGAATTTGCCAACGACCTACAAAATACCGATCATCAGGTTACAGTCATTGATTTAGCCCCTCAGCCACTTGGCCGCTTATTGCCAGAACATGTTGCTACTGCATTCCAGAAGAATCTTGAAGAAACCGGCATTCACTTTGTCTTGGGCACAACGGTCGAAAAAGTCTCTCGTGCGGGCAATGGTGATTATCTGGTCACGCTGGCCAACGGTCAGTCTTTGGTCGCTGATGTAGTGTTATCTGCGGTGGGCTTACAGCCGAATATTTCTTTGGCGAAACAGGCAGACGTACATACCAGTCGCGGAGTGTTAACCACGGCACAACTGGAAACCAACCAGGTCGATATTTATGCTGTGGGCGACTGTGCCGAGGTCAATGGAACTTTATTGCCTTATGTTATGCCGATCATGCAACAAGCCCGCGCTTTGGCAAAAACCTTAAATGGTGAACATACTGCCGTGCATTATCCGGCTATGCCAGTGGCAGTTAAAACGCCTGCTGCTCCTTTAACGGTATTGCCTGCACCGGTTGATGTTGATGTCACCTGGGAAACTGAAGAGTTTGACGATGGCATGCTGGCTAAAGCGTTCGATGCTAACGGCACCTTACGCGGTTTCGTGCTTTTGGGCGCCACTGCAGCCAAACAGCGTCTGGCCTTGACCAAGCAGGTTCCTGACTTGATTCCTGCTGCGGTTTAGAGGTTTAATAGCAAGGATATTTTTTAAACGAAATATCCTTTAATTAGGACAGCGACTATGTACAGCGCAGCACAGTTTAATCTTTCCCCATATACCTCGTTTATGCATGAAACCAAGGTTGATCTTGGTAATGGGATCCAGCTACATGTCGAGGTTGGCGGAAATCCGGAACATCCCACCATTTTGCTGATTATGGGTCTGGGTGGGCAAATGCTGTACTGGCCTGACTTTTTCTGCAAGTCACTGATAGACAATGGCTATCACATCATCCGTTTTGATAATCGTGATATTGGTCTGTCTTCAAAAGTCCATCACAAAGGTCCACGCCTGAATACCCTGAAAATGATGAGCCGTTTTGTGCTGGGTCTGGGTAATCAGGGTGCACCTTATGATCTATATGATATGGCCGAAGATGTCAGTCTGCTGATTGAAAAAATGCAGCTGGAACAGGTCTATGTGCTGGGTGCTTCGATGGGCGGTATGATTGCCCAGATTCTGGCCGCGCGTTATCCGGACAAAGTCAAAAAACTGGGCTTACTGTTTACCAGCAATAACCAGCCGATGTTGCCACCGCCCTTCCCTAAGCAACTCTTTAGTTTGATTGACAAACCGGCTTCAACAGATGAAGATGGCATTGTTGATCATAGTTTGAAACTGTTTAAGATCATCGGCTCGCCAGGTTATGTCAATCATCTGGAAGCGGTACAGACCGCCCGTAAATTATATAAGCGAAGTTACTATCCTGCTGGTGTACTTCAACAGTTTTTAGCAATATTATGTACAGGCTCATTGCTGCAACTGGACAAGCAAATCAAACAAGAAACCCTGGTAGTCCATGGTTCTCGAGATCGATTGCTGCCTCCTAGCCATGGCAAGGCCGTTGCGAAAGCAATTTCAGGGGCTAAATTTGAATTAATTGATGGAATGGGGCATGATATCCCACCGCATTTTATTCCATATCTTAGCGAATTATTTGCTGATCATTTTAAATCATAAACATTAGGACACTATGGCTGCATTACCATCCCTAAGACAGCTGTCATACCTCGTAACACTGTCAGAGACGCTACACTTTACAGAAGCTGCTCGCCGCTCCTTTGTCACCCAGTCAACCTTGTCTGGCGGCATCATGGAGCTGGAGCGTTTACTCGGTGGCGTACTTGTTGAACGCGACCGCCAGAATGTTCGTTTAACGCCTCTTGGTGAACAAGTGGTTGCACGCGCACGTGTTCTACTGGCCGATGCTCAGGACCTAATGCGTTTAAGTCGTGAGATGAGTGAACCTTTAACCGGTGATCTACATCTCGGCGTCATTCCAACAATTGCACCTTTCCTATTGTCCCAGCTGCTGGATGAAGTGCATAAGCAATTACCAAAAATCCAGTTGCATCTGCATGAAGCGCAAAGTGAAAAGATTGTAGAAAAGCTGGAACATGGCAACCTGGATATGGTGGCTTTGGCATTGCCTTTCGACACCCGTGGTCTGAAAGTTGCTGAAATTGCCAAAGAGAATCTGTATCTGGTTTACCAAAAATCTGATCAGCATGCTGCACAAGCAAACTCTTTAGAAGATCTGGATCTGTCTCGCCTGATGTTACTTGAAGAAGGTCATTGCCTGCGTGATCATGCCTTGAGTGCCTGCCCGATTGGTGAGCGTAAAAATGATCACCGTTTAAAAGCCAGCTCACTGCCGACTTTAATCGAAATGGTGTCTGCAAATCTGGGCTTTACCCTGCTGCCTGAAATTGCGATCCATACCAATATGATTAAAGGCAATCCTGAGATTCAGGTAAAAGCGATCGATTCAGCCCCAAGTCGTACCCTGGCATTGGTAACCCGTAAAAGCACACCGCTGCAAAGCGAGTTTGATGTGCTATTACAGATTTTCCAGAAAATCACTCAGCACGATGCTGCCTGATCTATAGATAATAAAAAGGAGCACATGTTGCTCCTTTTTTATATCTTGAATTGAATGCATCCAGTCCGCCTAGAAACTTAGAATCTCTACATTTCAGCTAAATCACTATTCTTTGGGATAGGCATTTGCATCTGCCTGATTCACAGTATAGCTCTCTATCGCATCTACAGGATCGCGTTTTATTGGCTAGCCTTTTGCCTGCACCGGTTTTAGTGATTCGTTCACCGACTGGACTCGACCTGTCAAAAATCCAAACCGTGCTACTGCAACTGGGCTATCAGCCAGATATGCTGCTGTATGCGGACAATATACTGTCTGCACAGTCCATGATTACTGAACATCTGCCCAATCTGATTCTTTATCATGCAGCAACAACTTCAGAGATCAGTTTGATCCGTCAGCTGAAACAGCAAAACCCGTACCCGCCTGTTATTACCATATTCAATACGGATGCCATAGCAACGATCTATTCTGCTTTATTATCCGGAGCAGATAGCTATATGCAGCATCATGATTCATTACCGCAGTTCGCTGAGAGTCTAAAAATTGTCTTACGCGGCGGAGCCTACATTCATACTGAACTGGCAGACTATATCCTGCACCAGCCCATTGCCAAAACCTGTCTTAACCTCGCTGAATTGCAGTTATTAAAAGTATTGAGTCAACATCAATCGCAAGCCGAACGACAAAACCAGCTCCAGATGAAGGACTATCAGATGTATAGTCGGGTCAAACATATCTATCGAAAACTGGTTCAACTCAGCTTGAACAGTTAAATTCTATCTTCGGAATAAAAAGAGGCTGAATATTCAGCCTCTTTAAATGCTTAAACTTATTTAAACAGCTCTAACAGAATACGTTGTGCATTATGCGGTTTGTCACCTTCTTTTGGCTGTGCCCGCAGCCAGGTGCCATCACCTTGCAATAACCAGGATTGCTGGTTGTCTTTCAGGTAATTCAACAGACCCTGTTGATAGATGCGTTTTTTCAAAGCTTCATCTTCGACCGGGAAACAGGCTTCGACCCGATTAAACAGGTT
Organism: Acinetobacter lwoffii; assembly: GCF_024129685.1. Classification (GTDB taxonomy): domain Bacteria; phylum Pseudomonadota; class Gammaproteobacteria; order Pseudomonadales; family Moraxellaceae; genus Acinetobacter; species Acinetobacter lwoffii_X. The sequence goes on from NZ_JAMXXL010000013.1 coordinate 74,054, forward strand.
ACGATCCATCCAGTCTGCACTTGAGCAGTAAATACGTGAATTGCCATTATTGCTGAAATAATACACGCGGGTATGTTCCAGGAAACGTCCGACAATTGAACGCACCCGGATATTTTCTGACAGCCCCGGCAACCCCGGACGCAAACTGCAAATTGAGCGAATAATCAGGTCAATTTGTACCCCGGCCTGAGAAGCTTCATAGAGTTTGTTAATCAACTGCATTTCGGTCAGCGCATTGACTTTGACAATAATCTGCGCCGGTTTCCCTGCCTGAGCATAGGCAATTTCATTATCAATATAGTTCAGTAACTGGGCATGTAAGGTAAACGGCGCATGCAGCAGCTTTTTCAGCTTGGCCATTTTCCCCATACCGGTCAGTTCCTGAAAAATACGATGCACATCTTCACACAGATCTTTATCCGTCGTTAACAGGCCGTAATCGGTATAGATTCGCGCATTGCCGGCATGATAATTACCGGTGCCCAGATGCACATAGCGCACCAGTTTGTTATTTTCCCGGCGCACCACCAGAATCATCTTGGCGTGAGTCTTGTAACCGACAATGCCGTAGACCACGACCGCACCCGCTTCTTGGAGGACATTGGCCACCGCAATATTGGATTCTTCATCAAAACGCGCACGTAATTCAATGACTGCGGTCACTTCCTTGCCATTGCGGGCAGCCTCTGCCAACACTTGGACAATTTCAGAATCTGGTCCACTACGGTACAAGGTCTGCTTGATCGCCAGTACTTGTGGATCGCGTGCCGCTTCACGTAATAATGAAATGACCGGCGCAAAAGATTCAAAGGGATGATGTAGCAAAATATCCTGTTTCTGCATCGCACTAAAAATATTTTCAGATTTTTTCAGTACTTTAGGAATGATGGGAGTATGCGAGTCATAACGTAAATGCGGACGTTTAAAATTAGATAGTAAACGTGCCAGATTGACCGGGCCAGCAACTTTATAAAGCTGCTCGTCGTCCAGATCAAATTCATTCAGCAGATATTCATAAATATGCTGTGGGCAGTTTTCCGTTACTTCCAGACGTACCGCACGACCAAACCGGCGTGAACTGAGTTCACCTTTGAGTGCCTTGGCCAGATCTTCCACATCTTCATTCAAGGCCAAATCGGCATTTCGGGTGACACGGAACTGATAACAGCCAGTCGCTGTCATCCCCGGGAACAGGTCAGAAACATGCTCATGAATAATCGCCGACAGCATTACATGATGTTCTTTTCCATCGGTCAGTTCATCCGGTAAACGTACCACGCGTGGCAGAGAACGCGGTGCAGGTACCACAGCCAGATCAATCTGACGGCCAAAAGCATCTTTCCCTTCCAGCGTGACAATAAAGTTCAGTGATTTATTCACCAGCCGCGGGAATGGATGCGCTGGGTCTAGGCTGATCGGCGTGAGGACGGGAGCCACCTGCTCCTGAAAATATTTTTTCACCCAGGCAGATTGAGCTGGGGTCAATTCACCACGGCGCAAGAAGCAAATATCTTCCTCACGCAGTTTTGGCAAAATTTCTTCATTTAAAATACGGTATTGACGTTCAATGGCGGCATGTGCCGTTTTAGAAATCTGTTCTAAAACCTGCTTTGGAGTCAAGCCATCCGGACTCCGACTTTCATTGTCCAGATCCAGCTGTTCCATCATCCCGGCGACCCGGATTTCAAAAAATTCGTCCAGATTACGCGAGAAAATCAACAGAAAATTCATGCGTTCGAGCAATGGATGTAAAGGATCGACAGCCTGTTCCAGAACGCGTAAATGGAAGTCTAGGATAGACAGTTCACGATTAATATAACGATCATTATATGTATATTCGGGCTGTGCTGAAGTTGTGCTGGCTGCCGTATTCATATCAAACCTATGCGGATTTAAAATTGTGCTTATCGCTCCAAGTATGCTTCAAATTGATGACAATTTCATAAAAAAAAGCCCAAATAATTGGGCTTTCTCTTCAAATCATCAATTAAGGTAATTCTGCATAGCGCATATAGCGCTGAATCATCCGTTTACGCGCATTTAATGCAGAGGAATTGCGATGATCCTGAAAGTATTTCGGATTGGTGAGAATGGCCGCGAGAAAGATGGCTTGATCCCGGGTCAGACTTTGCGCGGTTTTACCAAAATAATGCTTGGCCGCCGCTTCAACGCCGTAAATATTGTCCCCGAACTCGATCGAGTTTAAATAGACTTCCAGAATCCGTTCTTTCGACCACATGCGTTCCATCATCCAGGTTGCGACTGCTTCCTGACCTTTACGCACAAAGGAACGCTTGTTGACGAGGAACAGGTTTTTCGCCAATTGCTGGGAGATTGTCGAACCACCGGCCACTACACGGCCCTGATTTCTGTTTTTATTCAGCGCAGTTTGAATTCCGTCCCAGTCAAAACCATGGTGATGAATAAATTTTCCATCTTCCGCAGTGACGATGGCACGTTTCAGATTCAGGCTGATTTCGTCATAGGGACGCCACTGATGCTGAATCGCTTTGGAAGGTTCTGTCCAGTAATCAATCCGCATCATCATGGTGGTGTTCACCGGATTGGTTCGCCACCAGGCCAGACTGGCAAAGATCCACAATTGAACCAGCAGAATCACACTGACGATGACGAGCATCGTGCGGATCAGAAAGGCTTTCATGTCAGTGCGTTACTCCTGAAAATTTAATTTTTCGTGTTAAGCTTATTCGAAATATACAATCACAGCAAAAAAATAGCATGTCTGAATACTCTCCCCCTGTCGAACATCACAAACTTGAAATGCATCTCTGGTGGATCACCGCCATTTTAATCGGGATCAATGTTGGATTATTTGGCTGGCAAGCCATGCATGGCATGGATGTTAGCCAGCCGAGTACCCGAGACGCTATTCTCTGGGGTGCCGATTATGCACCTTTAACCTATTTAGCGGAACCCATGCGCTTGTTTAGCAGCATGTTTTTTCATTTTGGCCTGATTCACCTGATGTTGAATATGTGGGCCTTGTATATTTTTGGTAGTGTTGCCGAACAGCTGTTTGGCCGGATGTATTTTATTGGCCTGTATGTGTGTGCCGGATTAATGGGCAGCCTGCTCAGTGGCTATATGAACATTCAGGACAGCTATAGCCTGATCGAAGGCGGTGTGGCCAATCCCGATTTATTGCCTGCGGTCAGTGCCGGCGCATCTGGTGCCGTGATGGGACTCGGTGCTTCACTCACGGTGCTGGCTTTATTGCCAATGCTGCCACAGCAACGTTTTATTCTGGATAAAAAAACCCTGGTGATGGTGATGGGTCTAAACCTCACGCTGGGCTTTATGATCAGTGGAATCAACAATGCCGCACATATTGGCGGCATGCTGATGGGGGCTTTTCTCACCTTGCTCTGGTACATCGGGCAAAAAATGCAGCGTAGCCACCTGTTCAATCTGATTGCCTTGATTGTCGGGTTCGGCCTTTGTGTGCTGCTTTATCAACATAACTTGGCCTTACTCGAACCCATTCGCCCACTGTGGCAAGAGATTCTGGAAATGATGCAACAGCAACTAAAACTTTAACTCTCAGCCAGTTTAAAAATCACGGAGATGAATCTTATTGATTCATCTCACGCAAGCTTTGTAAGGGTGGAATCTCTGACAGATAACTCAGGCGATAACGGCCAATCAGCGCACATAAAGAGGTCATAAAGATCGGCAGGATAATCCAGATTTCCCAATGCGGCTGAATCATTAAATCCATTTTATAACTGGCAATCGCACTGATCACTTCGGCAAACAGGCAGGAAACTATTCCGGCAAACAGCCCAATAAAACCAATTTCCAGACTCATCATGGTTTTCAGTTTCTGCTTGGAACTACCGAATGATCGTAGCAAAGCCACTTCACGTTTGCGTTCATCCATCAACAGGTTCAGACAGGCCATCAGCACCAGAAAACCGGAAATGCTGACCAGTACCGCCAGAATCGTCACGATTTGCACCAGCACATTCACAATGCGTTTGATCTCTTCCAGAATCAGGCTGACATCAATAAAGACCGTGTTGGAAAATTGCTGGATCACAGGGACCAGTTTGCCTTTATCTGTTTCCGGGACATAAAAACTGCCCAGATAACTGCCGGCATTGGCATCCATGCTATTCGGTGCAAAGATAAAGAAGAAATTCGGGCTAAAACTTTCCCATTCGACGGTTCTTAGATTAACGACTTTAGCTTCCAGTATCCCTTCTGGCAGACTGAAACTGAGTTTATCTCCGATCTTGATCCCTAGCTCTTCCGCAGTATTGGCTTCGACCGATACGGTGCCGACTTGTTTTAATACCGCGTCACCACTGACAATCACATTATCTTGTGGATAGCTATTTGACTGGGTCAGATTCAGTTCACGTCTTAAGGTATTGCTGCTTTTCACCAGTTCCTCGGCAAAAGGCTGATCATTTTTGGCGACCAGACGCCCACGGACATTTGGATATAGCGGTGTGCTTTTCCAGCCATTCTGCTCAAGTTGGGCTTTGAGATCCGGCATATCAAAAGGCGGTAAGCCATAAACAAACTGGTTCGGCGTACCTTCCGGTAACTTTTGCTGCCAACGATCTAGCAGATCGGTACGCAAGACTGCCAATACTGTAATCAGGCTCAAGCCCAAGGCTAAAGCCGTAATCTGCAAAGCAGTCTGAGAAGGTGTGCGTACATAGGCTGACAGATTCAACTTCATATTCCGCAGCAGTTTCAACATCCCCCATACCGTCAGATACAGCACTGCACATAACACAATAATCGCGCCAATCACCCAGGCGGTCAGCAGCAAGTTTTCAGTCAAAATCACACTAAAGATAATCAGGCTGAGCGTTCCGGTCAGCAGCATCCACAGCATGGATTGTACTGATTTTTCCTGCTGGCGAATGACCCGAATCGGTGGCGTATTCAGCAGTTGCAATAAGCTTGGCATCACAAAACCGAGTAACACTACAGCACTGGTCAGCATCGCGACCGGCAATGGGCCGAGCAACATTGCGATAGCGGAAAACTCAATCTGCAAATTCGGAATCAGCTGCAACATCAACTGTAACAGGCCATAACCCAGACTGATCCCGACCACGGTACCAATCAGCATGGCAATTAACAGTACCATCCCGAGTAAAGCCAGATAAGCCGATAGAATCTGCTGCTTGGTGGCGCCAATACAACGCATTAAGGCAATATGATCCTGATTCTGCTGCACATAACGCTGCGCGGTTAAGGCTATGGCAATCCCGCATAATAGAATGGTCAGAATATTGGCCAGTTGCAGGAAAGTGTCCAGATTGGCAATCGGCTTCATCAAGCGGGTATTGCCTTCACTGGCATTGCGTAACCTGAGACTGCTTTGCTCCTCAAACTCCTGTCCTTGTACTTCCGCTGGCGTTTCAGCCGAGCCGTTTGCTGACTTGACCTGCTGCTTGAATAAGGCTTCATATTGTTGGGTATCGTCTGGACGGCCAGCCATGAGTAAGCGATATTCAATCCGACTCCCCACCTGAATGGCATTGGTTCGTGCCACATCTGCTTGGGAAATAATCACCGTTGGTGAAAATCCGGAAAATCCAAGTTCCTGATTGGAGTCCTGTTCAATCTTGGCGGTGACTTTAAACGCCGCATCGGCAATATTGAGCTGATCCCCCAATTTGACTTTGAGCAAATCCATGGCTCGTGGACTGAGCCAGATTTCACCAGATTGAATCGACTTTTTTGCCGGTTGCACCCGCAGTTCGCCACGCAAAGGAAAAGCCTGATCAATGGCTTTGACATTGACCATGACAAACTGCGCATCGGTATAGGCCATACTGCTAAAGAAAGTGACTTCTGACTGCTTTAAATCCAGCTGCTTGGCCTGATCGCGCCACTGCTCCGGCAAAGGCTCATTATCTGAAAGCACTAGATCACCGGCCAGCATTTCTGCTGCCTGCAAGGCGACTGCATTTTGGATCTGCTCGTTACTAAACTTGAGTGCAGTAGTCGCACTGATCGCCAGCGTTAAGGCAATAATCAGCAGATAAATTCCGGTGGTTTTAAAGCTTTGCGTCAGTAAGGGACGAAATAATGGATTCATTTCATCCTCCACTCGGATGTTCAATCAGCTCGCCATTCAGCAGTTCAAAATGTCGCTGACACTGCTGCGCCAGTTTGCGGTCATGCGTGACCAGCACCAAAGTCGTCCCCAGTTCCCGGTTCAGTTGAAACAGCAATTGTTCAATTTCTTTGGCCGTTTCACCATCGAGATTGCCTGTAGGTTCATCGGCAAAAATGATTTTTGGTTCACTGACCAGTGCGCGTGCAATCGCCACACGTTGCTGTTCTCCCCCGGACAATACTTTTGGGGTTTGCTGCGCCTGTCGATCCAGACCGACCTTATGTAGTAATGCCAACGCCTTTTGCTCAGCTTCTGCATATTTAAAGCCGGGCTGCAGGCGCAGTGGCAGCATTACATTTTCAAGTGCAGTCAGGTGCGGTAAGAGCTGAAAAGACTGAAAGACAAATCCGATATTTCTTAAACGTACTAGCGCACGTTGTTCTTCATTCAAGTTAGACACTGATTCGCCACAGACCAGAAGCTGACCTGAACTTGCCTGATCCAGTGTCGCCAGAATACCCAGTAATGTGGATTTTCCGGAACCGGAACGACCGGTAATAGCCACTTGTTCTCCGGCCTGAATATCCAGATCAAGATCCTCAAAAATGGTGAGCTGTTTTTGTGAAAGTTGTATCTTTTGTGTCAATTTCTGGGCAGAAATAATAGCCTGTGGCATGATGGTCGAATCGTTGCTGCTTTGAATCATACGTGTCCTATATGAAAGATCTTAATCAGAAAACTCGGCTATTGCCTTACTTTTTTTTGCTCAGTCTGTGCCTGTTACCTCTTGGGGTTTCAGCAAAGACGATTATGATTTTAGGTGATAGTTTAAGTGCAGGTTATGGTATCCAGCCCCAGCAGGGTTGGGTACATTTATTACAAAAGCGTTTAGAGCAACAGTATCCGAAACAGCATAAAGTGGTCAATGCAAGTGTCAGCGGTGAAACCACCAGCGGAGCACTGGCCAGACTACCTAAACTGTTACAGACGCATCGTCCAGACCTTGTGGTGATTGAGTTAGGTGGCAATGATGGCTTGCGTGGACAACCACCGCAAATGATTCAAAAAAATTTAGCCAGCCTGATTCAGCAGAGCCAGAAAGCCAAGGCCAAGGTCATTGTATTTGGCATAAAGATGCCGCCTAATTACGGGCAGGCCTATAGCAAGGCGTTTGAAAATAATTATAAAGTGGTCAGTCAGCAATATAAGGTGAAATTATTGCCTTTCTTTATGCAAGGTGTCGCCGGTAATAAAACCCTGATGCAAAAGGATCTGATTCATCCAAATGCCAAAGCACAGACGATTCTGTTAAATAATGCTTATCCATACATTAAAGGCGCTTTATAAAGCGCCTTTAACTTATTTTAGAATGTAATTAGGGTCTGTTGACATTTACTGTTCATAATTAACCCTATAAAGGTAGCCATAAAAATATACAGGCTAAAGCAACAGAACTTTGATAAT
>NZ_JAMXXL010000014.1:0-75191 GCF_024129685.1 Acinetobacter lwoffii
AGCTAAAAGACTCGGTTTGAGATTCAATCTAATTGCTGGAATTTATAACTTGGAGCTGAGTAAAAAATGATTTATGAAAGAGGTCTAATATCAACAATATGCTAGAGCGTGAAAATAGTGCTTACCGAATTATAAATGACGAAATCATTCCAATAACTTCCGAACAAGAAATTCAATCCATCGAAACTGCTTTAGAAAATACAAATCAATATTTAGGTGTTCAACAACATTTAAATCAAGCTTTAAAACTGATGTCAGATCGTCAAAAGCCTGACTATCGAAATTCGATTAAAGAATCTGTTTCGGCATTAGAAGGTATGTGTCAAAAAATATTAAAGAAGGACAAAGTAACTTTAGGTGATGCAATTGGTCAAATTGAAAAACAATATCCAATACATCCTGCATTAAAAGCCAGTATTAAATCTTTATATGGTTATACATCCGATGCAGATGGTATTCGCCATGCAATGTTAGACGAATCAAATCTTTCTTATATCGATGCAAAATTTATGCTTGTTGCCTGCACAAATTTTATTAACTATCTGATCGACAAAACCAGAGATCATCCAAATTAGATCACATGACTGGCGACATGGATGTCGCCCGTTCGACTGTGCTAAAGGGACTTAGCATCAGTCGAACAAATGCATTTTGCTACTTTTGTGCAGTTCAAAAGTAGAGAAAACAGTCTTTTGAACTAAACCTCTGCCACCGCATTACGTCCTTTGGCCTTTGCTGCAAACAAAGCATCATCTGCATTTGACAATAAAGCCATCCAGGACACGGCACCAATGGCAACCCCAATACTGACCGAAATCTGAATCTCGTCTCCTGCTGCAGTCACAATATGACGCTCAGCCACTTCAGCCCGAATGTTATCGGCCACAATCAATGCCTGCTGCATCTGGATATTTTCAATCAGCACCAGAAATTCATCGCCCCCATAACGTACCAGCAAATCTGTAGCACGGACATTGGCCTTTAAACGCTCGGCCACCAGCTGAATCACCTGATCGCCAATAATATGCCCATATTGATCATTCACCTGTTTAAAATGATCAATATCAATAATCATCAAACAGGTTTGGCTCAATTGACCCGGCTGATTTTCCATAAAACGAATATATTCTTCTAGCGCGAAACGGTTGGATAATCCGGTTAAAGAATCGGAATGGGCAATATTCTTTAAACGGAACTCTAGCGCATCACGTTCTTGCAACATCTGTTGCAATTTCTGAATGGCAGCGAATAAAGAATCAGAATGATTCACTTCACGCAGCCGCATATCAATTTTCTGACGACCCAAGTTTTTAGACAAACTCAACAACATGCGGCGTGCCTGAATTAGCGGCAGAAAAACCTGTTTACGTGCAAAAATCATGGTTGAAATCGCGGTCAGCAATGAAATCAGCGATACCAACACGCTCCAGATCAAACGCTGCATATTGCTGTTCATCTCTTGAATAGCGGCATCTCTGCTATATTGCAGCAGGTAAGTTTGCAGGTCTACCACAGTCGAAAATTTATCTACGATCGCTTCAGTCAGCTCTGTTCCGCTCAAACGGTAGTCACGTTGCTCCAGACTGTCACTGATCAGCTCACTCACAATCGGTAAGCCTTGCTGAATAAACTCGGTTTCCACCCGCCGATGTAAACGGATGAATTCCTCAGTCTTATCTTTAACAGGTTGAATGGTATCAATCAAGGCCCACAAATAACGCACCTGATGTTGGGTCTGTAAAGAGCGGGTAATATTTTCAGTGGGAAGCGGAGCTTCAAAAGTCACATGCGCCATGATAGACGAGGCCACACGACCGGCCTGATCACGTAAATCAGATAAAAATAGAATCTGGCTAATATAGTTATTCAGAGGGGTCGATGAGCTATCTGAAGCCACCGCCACGTCACGCAAAAGTTCACGGCAACTTTCCCAGGCAGCAAACATCGCCAGAATCGCCTGATCAAGTTCTTGTGCACTACGTTGCTGACGTGGCATCCGGGTATAGGCATCAACCTGTGCACGCCCTTTTTTCAAACTATTCTCAAGCTGTGAAAGTTGCTGACTCAGGTTGTTAAAACCGACCTCCGTCAAAACATCAGCCGTCTGGGAGAGCTGCCGATCCACCTGTTGACGGTAGCTGATTAACTCTTGCTGATGCTGGGCAAATTCCTGCACCGAACTGGACATGGCCTTATTGGCAGGCGCACGCTCACGCGAAATTTTATTTGCCAGGTCAGCGACCTGCTGCAATGCATTCAATTGTTGATAGGTTTGTCTGGATTTTAAATAACTTTGACTGCTACTCACAATTAAGGGAATACAGATGCAAAGTAAACATAAAATAATAATCGACATCGACCAGTACAAACGTTTACTGATCCACTCAGAGCGTAAGGTATTCATGCTGTTGTATTACGCCCCAATATGACAAGCAAAGCTAAATAGATTGATTATTATACAAATAAAACAGGATGGTCTTAAAGCCTTTAGTCTTACTTCACTTATGTTTTTAATGAATTTTTATCATCTATTATTTTCAGATACTTAAGTTAGTTCATTTGAAACTTTAATGCAGGGTTTCATAACCACAATTCCCTATAAAGTCTTACAAAAGCAAGGGAATTTAAGCAGCTAAAAAATATAAAAACTTGCTTTCTGCACTATTTACACCTGCAACAAATAGGTGCATAATGCACCGCAATAGGGCGAGTTAAATTATTCCTCAGCAGATATTTTAGTTTACCCGCAAATTTTGGCGAAAAAAGCCCGATTTTCTATGAAAATCGGGCTTTTTTTTAGCTATTGAATTTTAGACCTCTATTTTTACTTTTCAATATGCACTATTTTGGTGCTTAAAATTATTCTAATATTTATTTTTCTCATCTTGTTTTGAGTTGAAGGTTTTTTCAGAAACGGAATGATCCGAAATAAAAAATGCTGGACAAAAAAAAGCCCAACCTTGGGGAAAGCTGGGCGATAAAACAAAAAATTGTGGAGAATCAGGCTAAATCACTATAAAAGTGTGAACTCTAACTTGATTTTCATATTATGTAAAATTCCCCTCAAAATGTAAAGCCGATTGCTCCAGTCAAGATTATAAAACATGCCCATTTAGCTCAAAAAACAGACACCTATTCTAAGATCCAAGCTGATGATGCTTTAAAATCAAGCAATCCAATCAAAGACCTGATGCGCCAGACATTTTGCACTTCTTGACACATTTATGAATTAACTCACCTATTATTAATTGTTTTAATAGATAAATGTATTATAATTAATCGCATTAATTGATTAAAATAACAACATAATTTCTCCTTAATCTTTAGTCCCGATTCTATATTTAAAGTCTAGATTTTTGTTATACAAGAGTTTTTATATAAAATAGCTTCGGAGCCTAATACTTGAATTTTACACAAAATTAATACAATGATTTAGCTTAAAAAAATAGCGATTTCGAATTGGATTGACTTAATAAATTGTTACAATACAATACGTTTTATGTTGTACATCTTTTGTAACAAAATGGTAAATATCATGAAAAAACTAGGTTTAGCCACTGCTGTATTATTAGCGATGACCGGTGCTCAAGCATATCAATTCGAAGTTCAAGGTCAGTCAGAGTACATCGACAACACTGCAAATGACAAAGACTTCACTGGCGCTGTTCAAGGTACTTACTACTTCAAAGATGTAGACGCTTCTAAAGGTCCTTTAGCTGAAGCTGCTTTCCTGAACCAAGCTTCTAATGTTGCTCTAGCGTATAGCTATGGCGAAAACGGTCAAGAAGAAGCTGGACGTTCACGTACTGTAAATCATACTTACGGCGTAAAAGGTGAAGCTTACGTTCCAACTTCAGTTGTGCCTGTTTATGCAAGCGCTTCTTATAGCCATACCATTGCTGATAGCAAAACTGCTAACGCAACTGACGATCAAGGCGACCGTTATGCATTAGAACTTGGTGCTTTAGTTGCTCCTAACTTCTTAGTTGCTGTTGGTTATACCAGCGTTGCTGACCAAGCTTCTTTAGATGCATTCAATATTGTGTCTAACGGCGTTGCTAAAGCTGCTCTTGAATCTGCAACAATTGCTGATAAGACAGATGCGATCACTGCACGTACTAAATACGTTGGTGCAATCGACGGTACTAACATGTCAATTGGTTTTGAAAGCGGTTTAGTTTATGGTGAAGATACTGCCTACAACTTAGGTACAACTCTTTTCCTTAACCCACAGTTAAGCGTTGGTGCTTCTTATATGGAATCTAGCTTTGCTGGTTCTCCAGACAAAGCTTGGGGCGCGAACGTAAACTACTTCATTACTCCTGCTGTTGCAGTTGGCGCATCTTATGTAAATGCTAACTACGAAGCAAATCTTGCGCAAACTGCTCAAGTTCGTGATACTCAAACGATCGGCGTAAATGCCAAATTCCGTTTCTAATTTCTGATTAGATTCTGAATCAAAAAAGGACGCATATTGCGTCCTTTTTTATTGTTTTATGACTCTGTTTACTCAGGCGTACGTACCAGACTTAAGAAGTGCAAATGACGTTCATATTGATCAATGATATCCTGCAATAGATCTTCTTGCGTCCACTCCATCACATCATAACCCTGCCCACCTTCTCTTAAAAAGACTTCTGCCTGATAGGAATCTACTCCCGCATTCTCCAGTTCAGCCATAAAGCTTGGACTTAAAGTCTGAGTGGCATTGACCTGATAGATAAAATTAATTTCATCCTGATGATCAACACGGAGCTGTATACCGTCTTCTAGCGGGCTAATCGCTACATGTAATCGGCGCCGTTTCAATTCACTTTGAAAGCTGAGAAATGCCTTATTCACCGTATTGTGAATATACTGCTGCACCTCTTCCTGAGTATGCGGATAATGCATGATCAGGCCTAAGCGCTGTTGCCAGCTGCGTGGATTCTGGATCGCACGCGGGGTAATCCGTGCGGCTTGCAGTGCATGCATTTTGGTGACATCCAGATGTAGGGCTTTGATTAATCCCCAACACATCAGCAGCATAATAAATGTAAATGGCAAAGCGCTCATAATCGTGGCCGATTGCAAGGCCTCTAAGCCACCGGCCAGCAAAAGGATGATGGCTAATAAAGCCATGAGTACGGTCCAGAACAGACGCTGCCAAGTCGGTGAATTATCACTTTTCGCTGTCAGATAATCAGTCACCAATGCCCCTGAATCGGCAGAAGTCACAAAGAACAGCATGACCAGTAAAGTTGCAATGATGCTGGTCACTGAGCTGAAAGGCAGATTGTTCAGAAACTCAAATAGGGCCACTGATGAATCACGCTGAACTGCCTCTAATAAGCCAGTATTGGCTTCATGCATAATGCTGTACAGTGCGGCATTGCCCATAAAGCCCATCCAGATCAGGGTAAATCCAGTCGGAATCAGCAATACACCCACGATAAATTCACGAATACTGCGGCCTTCCGAGACCCGGGCAATAAACATCCCGACAAATGGCGACCAGGAAATCCACCAGGCCCAGTACATGATGGTCCAGCCCCCAATCCAGCCACTTGGCTGATAGGCATACAGATTAAAGGTCATACTGAACAGATTTGAAACATACTGGCCGGCATTCTGAATAGTAGTCTGTAACAGATAAATACTCGGACCTGCCACAAAGACAAAAATCAGCAACAGCAGTGCAAGTACCAAATTTAGTTCAGATAAACGTTTAATTCCTTTGTCTAATCCAAAAAATACGGAAGTCGCCGCCATGACACTGACCACAATAATCAAAATGACCTGAGTACTGGGTGCCTGTTCAATGCCAAACAAATAGTTCAAACCTGAATTGATTTGGGTCACCCCGAAACCAAGCGTAGTAGCGACACCAAATACCGTACCAATGGTGGCAAAGGTATCGACGCCATCTCCAATCGGTCCATAGATCTTTTGACCAATCAGCGGATACAAGGCCGAACGGATTTTTAAAGGCAATTGATGCCGATAAGCAAAATAAGCTAACGATAGGCCAACAAGCGTATAAATGGCCCAGGCATGTAAGCCCCAGTGGAAAAAGGTGACCCGCATAGATTGTTGTGCAGCCAGTACGGTTTCAGGTTCACCGGCAGGTGGCGTGACATAATGCATCACCGGTTCGGCCACACCAAAGAACATCAGGCCAATCCCCATCCCTGCGGTGAATAGCATCGCAAACCAAGAGGCGCTGCTATATTTCGGCTGGCTATGGTCGGGTCCCAGTTTGATTTTGCCCATATCCGACAGGGCAATATAAACCAGAAGGATGAGAAATATCGCCACCGACAATACATAGAACCAGCTAAAGGACGTAGTAATCCACTGGTTCAGTTGCTGGGTGAAAACTGAAAAAGCATCGGGTGCAAATACGACCAACGCTAAAAATATCGCAATAATGGCGACAGTACTAATAAAAACATTTGGATTGATATTGGCAAAACAGGATGGTTTTGTGGAAGGCATACATCCTCCATTTTTTAAAAATTGGATCGACAAACAGCGTCAAATAATTATTGGTAAGGTCAAAATGATCAGACAGATTCAGTCTATGGGAGCTAGATCTCCTGCTATTTTAGGATGTGACACAAAATAAAGCCGTTAAGTTACTGTAACAAATACAATAAAAGGATGAGTCTTATTGCCCAGGCGGGTTTTTTCTATTTTTCACGTTCTTTTTATGCGGTAGACGTGCGATATATTGCAAGGCAATTAAGCGGGATACAATCAGCGCCAGATACATCACCCCGACAAACATCTGGATAATGGCTAGCATCCGTGCGACCGGACTGACCGGCATGATATCAGACAGTCCTGTTGCAGATTGCACACTGAAACTAAGAAAAATCAGATCCAGCCAGGGTTGATAGGCTTGCAGATCGGGGTCTGAAAAGCTGTACGGCACCAGCAGCTGACAGATACTGTAGAGGAAGGCAAAGCCCCAGGCCAGCAAGGTAAATACTGCGCCAGCGGCAAAGAGTTCATCCTTGGTCAGATAACGGTCATGAAACATATAACGCAGTAGGCCATAGGCTGCACTAAAATAAGCACCAGCTTCAAACAGGTGGGCGGTGACATGGATCCAGGTATAACGCAGTCCCAGCACAATCAGGGAGGAAAAGAGAATTGCACCGGCGACAAAGCTGAGTCCTAAAATGGTAAACATCGGAGTCTGGCGAATGACTCTGGCAATCACCAGCAAAACCAGAACACCCAGTACCCAGGTTCCCGCCCGATAAGACATGCTTCCATAACTCAATACCGACAAGATCAGGATCAGCAATTGCAGGCACAACAGCCATGCCGAAGGCAAATGGGTAAAGCTGTTCCAGAACTGCTGCAGAGATTGCTTCATAATGCCCTTCTTGTTGCTATTCTTGTTACTATCTTCATGTAGGGAATACATTGTTATTGTTAACAGCTTTTAACATAGCATGCTCAAAGCCACTTGCAGATATACGATTTGTATGAAAATTACTGAAATAACACTGCACAAATCCAGCCAGCTCAATGCAATACGGCATTTATCCTAAAGAAAAAACTTGATGATATCTCCATAAAAAAAGCCCCTGACGGGGCTTTTTTAGCGTAGCGCAGATCTTAGTGATCCGATGCGCCTGAGATACCAATACCGGTTTGTGAGCGTACAAACTGCGCATCAAAGGCTTTGCGTTCTGCCTGAGCCTGTGCCGAATTATCCGTCACAGAGAACAACCAGCAGCACAAGAATGATAATGGCATCGCGAAGATTGCAGGACCATTGAACGGGTTCACTGGCGTATCAGAAATACCCAAAGTATCGACCCATACTGCTTTAGACAGCACAATCAAGGTTACTGCGGTTACCAGACCTGCAACACCACCAATCACTGCACCACGTGTCGTCAAGCCTTTCCAGAACATAGACAATACCAGTACCGGGAAGTTGGCACATGCCGCAACAGAGAATGCCAGACCGACCATGAAGGCTACGTTTTGTTTCTCGAACAGAATCCCGAGAATCATCGCGAAGATCGCAAGACCTAAAGTCGCAATCTTAGACATACGTAGTTCCGATTCAGGCGTGGTTTGGCCTTTCTTCAACACGTTGGCATACAAGTCATGCGAAATTGCTGAAGCACCTGACAGGGTCAAACCTGCAACCACTGCAAGAATCGTGGCAAATGCAACTGCAGAAATAAAGCCCATGAACAGGTCACCACCGACTGCATCAGACAGGTGAACCGCCGCCATGTTATTACCACCCACCAGCTCCAGCTTGCCAGTCACTGCCATTTTCGCAACATCAAGGAATTGCGGGTTGTTCGATACATAGAGAATCGCACCAAAACCAATGATGAAGGTTAATAGGTAGAAATAACCAATAAAACCTGTAGCAACTACGACTGATTTACGCGCTTCTTTGGCATCTTTTACCGTGAAGAAACGCATCAGGATATGTGGCAGACCTGCGGTACCAAACATCAATGCCAGACCTAAAGAAATCGCATCAATCGGATTAGATGCCAGACTACCCGGACCCATGATTTTGGTCGCATCTGTCAGGCTCAAGTCATGTACTTTTGAGTAGACTCCAATCGCCTGTTCAAACATGTTGGTAAAGCTGAAGCCCACACCTTTCATAACCATGAATGCCATAAAGGTTGCACCAGACAGCAACATCACCGCCTTGATGATCTGTACCCAAGTGGTTGCCAACATACCGCCGAACATCACGTAGGCCATCATCAACAAGCCAACGATCACGACTGCAATGTTATAGTTCAGACCGAATAGAAGTTTGATCAGCTGACCTGCACCCACCATCTGTGCAATCAGATAGAACGCGACCACAACTAGTGAACTTAAAGCAGCCAAGGTACGTACCGGTTTTTCCTGCAAGCGGAAAGACACTACGTCTGACAGGTTGTATTTACCCAGGTTACGCAGACGTTCTGCCACCAGGAACAATACAATCGGCCAGCCCACCATGAAACCCAGTGAATACAGCAAGCCATCAAAACCGGACAGGAATACCATCGCGGAAATACCCAGGAACGATGCAGCTGACATATAGTCACCGGCAATCGCCAGGCCATTCTGGAAACCGGAAATACCGCCACCGGCAGTATAGAAGTCTTTGGTATTGGTGGTTTGTTTTGCTGCCCATTTGGTAATAAACAGCGTAGCACCTACGAAAATCACAAACATGATAATCGCGTGCCAGTTGGTCGCCTGCTGTTCTGCTGCACCCAGATCAGGACCAGCGAATGCAACGCCTGAAGCCACTATCGTGGTCGCTAGGGCAATAAGAGAATTCCATTTCATCTTAGTGGTGTCCTTTTTCATGCGCAATCGCTTCGACTTCACGGATTGCTTCTTCAGTCAATTGATCAAGTTTGTTATTGGCAATGTAGGAATACACACCACACAAGATAAACGACAGGACAATGATACCTAGACCAAGTGGAATACCCCACGTGGTCACACCACCTGAAATTGAAGACAATAGAAATTCTTTGTTGTAACCAACCAGCAACATGAAACCCACATAGACAAATAGCATAATGCCGGTCAACGTCCAGCTGAGCATACTTTTCTTGCGGACCATTTCCTTGAATTTTGGATTTTGTAGAATACGATCTACTTGTACCTCATCCATAATTACTACTCCTGTAGCCCAACCTTGGGCCTACTATTTTTAATTCGAATTATCACTATCACAAGTTAACAAGATTCGTATGTGCTTGTAATTTAGACTTTGGTCGTTAAAAAATGATCAATTTAAACTGCAGCGTTCATGATGCGCTATCATAGCGGCATGCTCAGCACACATCAGGCTATATGAACAGTTGGCTCATCATAGGGGTACTTGCCCTCTATATCGCATTACTCTTTATCTGCGCTTTTTACGGAGAAAAACATGCCAGCCGGCTGAGTACCCGTGGGCGCATGTTATTGTTCAGTTTAACTTTAGGGGTGTACTGTTCCTCTTGGACCTTTTATGGTGCCACGGGTGCTGCGGTACGTGAAGGGATTATTTTCCTGCCGATCTATCTGGGTCCGCTGCTCTTTGTTGCTGTCGGCTATGACATCTGGCGCCGTCTGGGACGGGTGAGACAACATCATGCCATTTCTTCGATCGCTGACTTTGTCGCAGCACGCTATGGTAAAAGTGGTCCCCTCGCCTCGCTGGTAACCATTCTGGCAGTGGTAGCGATTGTGCCTTATCTGGCCTTGCAGTTACGTGCGATTGCCTTAAGTGCCGCCGTCATTCTGGAACCTTCCGCAGGTGTAACCGGCACGACCAATGGCGTACTGTTTCTGACTGGGGTTCTGGCAATACTGGCGATGATGTTTGGTACCCGGCAGATTGCCAATACTGAACAGCATGGCGGCCTGATGCTGGCCGTGGCATTTGAGTCTTTTGTCAAACTCTTCGCCCTGCTGGCAGTTGCCTGTTTCTTTATGTTTGAAGCACCAGAAAATCTGGCACAGATCAGTAGCGATATCAGCACTACTTTTCATGATGTACAACTGTTTGGCGTGCCACAAAGTTTCTGGATTCAGACCCTGCTCGCGGCACTGGCCATTATCTGCCTGCCGCGTCAGTTCCATGTAGCTGTGGTTGAGCTACGTGATGAAAAACATATTCGTGGTGCGCGGCGTTGGTTTGCAGTTTATTTGATTCTGACTACCTTGGCGATTATTCCAATTGCCAGCTGGGCGCTACATGCTGCACCGCAATATCTGGCCATTCCGGATGTGGCGGTCCTGTCCTTACCACTTAGCTATAATCAGGACTGGTTGACCTTATTGGCATTTCTGGGTGGTTTCTCTGCCTCTACCGGGATGCTGCTGGTGTCTTCCGTGGCACTGTCAATCATGCTCAGCAATGACCTGATCATGCCGGCGTTGTGGCGTTTAAAGCTGATTTCCCGGCATGACAAACGCTTGCCGCTGGTGCTGAAATTTACCCGCCGGGTCTGTATTCTGGGCGTGATGTTGATGGGCTTCCTGTTCTTCAATTTCTTTAATGATATTGACCAGTTGTCGGTTTTTGGTCTGTTGGCATTTAGTGCGGTGGCACAATTCGCCCCTGCCCTGATCGGTGGCCTGTACTGGCGTGGCGGTAGTAAACAGGGTGTCTATGCTGGACTCCTGACCGGTTTTGCCTTGTGGGCTTATACCCTGCTGTTTCCAACCATTTTGCGAAGCCTGCCAGAAGCCTATAGCAGCTTTAGCCAAAGCTTGCTGAATCAAGGGCCTTTTGGCTGGAACTGGTTAAGACCGGAAGCCCTGATCGGTTTTGAGTCTTTTGATCCACTGACGCATGGCGTAGTTTGGGCACTGGGCTTAAATACCCTGCTGTATATCTGGATTTCCCGTATTTTCCGTCCGAGTATTGCCGAACAGATTCAAGCCGAAAGTTTCTTCTATTATGAAACCAAGCCACTACCCTCGCAGAGTCCTTCTAACGAGGTCAGCTATTCGCATCAGGATGTCGCCCGTTTAAAAGTCGGTGATCTGATTACCCTAGCTAAACGCATTACCGGCGAAGGCCCAACCACACGCGCTTTCCAGCAGTTCTGCACCCAAAACAGTGTTGAGCTGAATGAAAACAGCAGTGCCAATGGCATGTGGTGGCGTTTCACCGAACAGTATCTGGCGGGGACTATCGGGGCAGCCTCGGCACGTACCCTGTTGACCACAGCTATGGTTAATAATGGTTTGGCATTGGGTCAGGTCGCCAATATTCTCGATCAGGCCTCGCAATGGCAACGCTTTAATCAGAACCTGATCATGACCATGATTGATCACATGACCCAAGGGGTCAGCGTAGTTGATGAAAATATGTGCCTGGTCGCATGGAACAATCAATATCTGAAACTGTTCGATTATCCGACCGATATTGTCTATGTCGGTTGTCCAATCGCAGACCTGATCCGTTATAACGCTGAACGTGGTGAATGTGGCCCGGGCTCGGTTGAAGAACATGTACGGAAACGGATTCACTGGATGCAGGTCGGCAGTGCCCATGAATTTGAACGGATTCGTAAAGATGGCCGCGTCATTCAGATGCGCGGCAATCCGATCGAAGGCGGCGGGTTCGTTACCACTTTCGCCGATATTACTGCCTTCCGTGAAAATGAAGCCGTACTTGAAGCCCGGGTTCAGGACCGTACCCAGCAGCTGGCCGATGCCCTGTCCGAGCAGCAACTGGCGCGGGAACAGGCGGATAAAGCCAATATGTCGAAAAGCCGCTTCATTGCCGCCGCCAGTCATGACCTGTTGCAACCAATGCATGCTGCGCGTCTGTTCAGTACCGCACTCGAACAAAGCGTGCAGAATGATGAAGACCGCAAGACCTTACAACAACTGGATCGTGCTTTGCATGGTGCAGAAAGCATGTTGTCTGCCCTGCTGGATATTGCCCGACTGGAAGGCGGCACCATTCAGCCGAAACGTCAGGCTTATCCGCTGCATGACCTGCTCAGCGATCTGGAACTCCAGTTCAAATCCATCGCTGCACAACGTGGTATCAAGTTCAGTGTGCATGATGCACAGTTCTGGATTGATACCGATCCACAATGGATTCGCCGCATTATCCAGAACTTTGTCAGCAATGCGTTGCGTTATACTGCCAGAGGTAAAGTGGTGGTCGGTGTATTACGTTCGAGCAGCAGACCGAATCATATCCGTATTGGCGTTTGGGATACCGGACCCGGCATTGCCGAAGAACAGCGCATCAAGCTGTTTCAGGAATTTGAACGTTGCGGTCACACCTCACCTTGGGGTGAACAGGGTCTGGGTCTAGGTTTGGCGATCGTACAACGCATGACCAGCATGCTGGACTATCCGGTGCATGTATCTTCTGCGCTGGGCAAAGGCTCCTGCTTTATGATTGAAGTGCCTGTGATTGAGGCACCTAAAGTTGTTGCAGCACCGGTTCAGGCCGTACCTTTAAAGAGCAAGGCCTTTAAGATTCTATGTCTGGATAATGATGAAACCATTCTGGAAGGCATGTCGACCTTATTGACTAAATGGGGCTATCAGGTATTTAAAGCCACCGAACCTGAGCAAGCAGCCATGCTGATTCAGCAGGAAAATATTCAGGTTTGGCTGGTGGATCAGCATCTCAACCAAGACAAGATTGGTCTGGATTTCATTCTGGAACATCGTTCAAAGGATATTCCGGTCGCCTTGATTACCGCTGACTCCGATCCGGAATTACCGCAACGTCTAAAAGAGCTAAACATTGTTCTGCTGAAAAAACCGCTGAAACCGGCCTCATTACGTTCATGGTTATCTGGACTGAAAATTTCCGACTCCTAAGTAGATACTGATCTGATCAATGCCCATTTCAAACCTTGAGATGGGCATTTTTTATACTCAACTGCCACATAAACTTACCTAGCTTGCATAAAATTTATTCTAATGTGCTAAAAGCAGCAAATATGCCGAAAATACAGCTGAATAAATTGACCAAAATGCTCATTTTTTAATTCACTATGGCAAAAACTGACGAATGTATTAATATACATGTGTACACTTAGTTACAATTAATTATCTTATTGTTTTTAATAAAAATTAAAGAGTAATTTTCCACTACTATAACTTTAGTCGTATTTTTTATCCCCGGCACTTGGCTCTAAAAATAGAGGAATAAGAAATGATCAGTTGCCATCTCATGCAGTCTTAATTTTTTTGGTCGCTGATCTATTTCTGCATATCGGAGTTCTTCACATGAACATAGATCAAAACCATGGCCTGAATCAGACCCAGCAGTTTCACCGTCAATATGGCGCCAACGCCTTATTGCCAAGCATTGACTGGGCACAGATCTTTAAATACAGCAAGCTGAATGATGCCCAGTATCAGGCACTGGAAACGCTGTATCAGAGTGCAGTACCCCTGGCACTGCAAGTCTTTGACGAATTACATTTTGATGTCTTTGAACCTTATGCCTACAAGCCGCAAGGTCTGGGACTATTTGAAAAGATTGCTGAACAGGAAGACAAGCTGATTCAGTCTTTAGAAGCTGAAACAGAGAACCTTCCAGCAAAAACCCGTCATCAGATCTGGAGCATGTTGCTGCGTGGTGGCGCGGTACTGGTCTTTAAGGCCTGGCTGGGTAAAGTCAAAAATGAAGAAGATTGTCTGGACACCAGCCAGTTTGATGAGCTGTCTGATCTGTTATTTATCAAAACCTGCCCACATGAGCTGGCGCAGCGTTTACATGTCGATCCGAATACGCGCGACGAACATGTCTTCCTGATGTATGACAATGAAGTTTATCTGGATCGTTTTAACAGTCTGGAAACTGCGGCACTGTTTGTGGATCTGGGTGTATATGATGCGACTTTCCTGAGTTTGCGTGATGATCGCGTGGCGGAATATCTGAAATCGAAAGGTTATGTCACTGAAGAGCAGATTGACGAATTGCAATGTGCCTTAAATCCATTGTTTTGTGATGATTTCACCCGCAAGCAGGATTATATCGCCTAGCTGACTCAGGCCTTTGCACTCAATTTTTCAGATTTCACCCATAAAAAAAGACCTCCAAGGAGGTCTTTTTCAATTCGGCTATGCAGAACTTACATTTTGCGGTCTTCAATATTCAGTGCATTAATGGCCAATACCGCTTGCGTCCGGTTTTGTACTCCGAGTTTACGGAAGATTGCCGTCACATGCGCTTTAATCGTCGCTTCTGACACATCCAGTTCATAAGCAATCTGCTTGTTTAATAAACCTTCAGCCACCATCATCAATACCCGGAACTGTTGCGGCGTCAAAGACTGGATCCGTTCTGCCAAAGCCGTTTCATCGGCAGCACGCGGATCAAAATTCATATTGGCTGGCAGATTTGGTGGTAACCAGATTTCACCTTCCAGCACTTCACGAATCGCTTCACCGATATGGCTTGGGTGGGCAGATTTAGGAATATAGCCCATTGCACCATGCGCGATCGCACGCTGGATAATGCTGACTTCTTCATGTGCAGACACGACAATAATCGGTAAAGACGGATATTGTGCGCGGACATGCACGAGGGCAGAAAAGCCGGAAGCGCCCGGCAGGTTTAAATCCAGCAGCACAAGATCAGGCTCAGGGCCATTTTCTAGACGTTCATAAAATTCATTGACTGCCGCAGTTTCATGAATCTGGGCTTGTGGCAGGCTATAACGTACAGCTTGAATCAAGGCATGACGAAATAGTGGATGATCATCAACGATTAAAATATTCATAGGCAACGTGAGAGAGATCTTGGCACGGTAGCCCCTATTCTAACCACACAACCCGGTTAAGGATATGCAAGACACTACAATTTTTAAAATAATATGCAGTTTTTCTTCAAAATTGCCCATTTTTGCACTATTGCAATAATTGTTTAATTCTCATCACTTTTTTATATATCACTTATTCCTCACTGAAAAAGCTTATCTTTATTCAATATAAATATAAATATCATTCACTTACCCACAAAACCTTCCTTAAAAATCAGGCCTTTGTCGTATATCGCAAAATCAGATAACTTTTCAGCTTTTCGTTATTTTACAGCCCTTCGCTGAATCGGGATTAATAGGGTCATTCCGAGATTAACCCTATTTTCAGGTTCTAAATATGTCTAATTTTAATGCGCAAAAACCCTTAAATATTGTTGCCGTATCTGGCGGTTTAAATCACCCCTCAAAAACCGAAGCCTTGGTTCAGGCCATTCTGGATGAGCTGGGTGAAGCGACACCGATCAATGTGCATTTCATTAAATTTAGTGAAATTGGTTCGCTCTTGGGCGGCGCGATTTATCGCAATCAGTTGCCGCAACGCGTTCAGAATGATCTGGCAGCAGTAGAAGCCGCAGATGCGCTGATTGTTGGCACTCCTGTGTACCGCGCTTCATTTACCGGCCTGTTCAAGCATTTCTTTGACTTTGTTGAGCAAACGGCGCTGGTCGATGTTCCGGTATTACTGGCAGCTTCTGGTGGCAGTGACCGTCATGCGCTGGTGCTTGAACATCAACTGCGTCCTTTATTCAGCTTCTTTCAGGCACAGACTTTACCGATTGGGGTCTATGCCACCGACCGCGATTTCACCCCTGAATATACCATTCACAGTGAATTGCTCCGCGACCGGATTACCCTGGCTGTGGCGCGTGCCTTGCCGATTCTTGAATGGGCACCAGCCAAGGGACAACGTGCTGAAGTCATCAAAGAAAAAACCATTCAAGCCAGTCAAAATCTGGGCATTAACAAGCAGATCGAACAGGAAGAAGTGCTGCCTTCAGCAGCCGTGCCGAGCCTGGATGCCGCAGAATCGCGCTTGCACAGCAAGAAAGCACCAAAGACTCAAGTGGCTTGAACACAGCATTGCAGAGGGTGATGAATATGTCGAATGATAAAAATATCGTATTTGCCTATTGGGTGCCGAATGTCAGTGGTGGCCTGGTGGTTAGTAATATCGAGCAGCGCACCGACTGGAGCTATGACTATAACGTGCGTCTGGCACAAACCGCTGAACAGGCAGGCTTTGATTATGCTCTGACCCAGATCCGTTTTACTGCGGGTTATAACGCAGAAAACCAGCATGAATCGGTCAGCTTCAGTCATGGCATTCTGGCCAAAACTGAACGCCTGAAAGTCATTGCCGCGATTCTGCCGGGTTCATGGAAGCCGGCACTGGCTGCAAAACAACTGGCGACGATTGATCATCTGAGCAATGGCCGGATCGCGATCAATGTGGTCAGTGGCTGGTTCCGCGGTGAGTTTGATGCCATTGGTGAAGAATGGCCGGAACATGACGAGCGTTATGCCCGTTCGGAAGAGTTTATCCGTAGCCTGAAAGGGGTCTGGAGCCAGAATAACTTTAATTTTGAAGGTAAATATTATCAATTCAAAGACTATACCCTGAGTCCAAAACCGCTACAAAAACCGCATATTGAAATCTTTCAGGGCGGCAGTTCCCGGGCAGCACGTGATATGGCTTCTCGCGTATCTGACTGGTACTTCACCAATGGCAATACCCCGGAAGAGCTGAAAAAACAGATCGATGATATTCGTGAAAAAGCCAAGGCAAATCATCACTCGGTGAAAATCGGCGTAAATGCCTTTGTGATTGCACGGGATACCGAAGAAGAAGCGCAGGCTGTATTGCAGGAAATTATTAGCAAGGCCAATGTGCAGGCAGTGAAATCTTTTGGTGAAGCGACCCGTGAAGCCGGCGCAGCAAGTCAGGAAGGTGAAGGCAACTGGGCCAAATCCACCTTTGAAGATCTGGTGCAATACAATGACGGGTTCCGCACCAATCTGATCGGGACACCGCAGCAGATTGCTGAACGGATTATCGAGCTGAAAAAAGTTGGCGTTGATCTGATTCTGTCAGGCTTCCTGCACTTTATTGAAGAGGTTGAATATTTTGGCCAGAAGGTGCTGCCTTTGGTCCGTGAGCTTGAAGCACAACAGGCAATGCCTGTGCAGCAAGAAGAAGCTGAGCCCGTATAATTATTCCAATAAATCTCAGCAGATTCACTCCCTCCCTCAAGGCTCGGCTTGGGGGATTTTTTTATGTGATAAAATTGTTGTCTGGCTAGGTTTAAAACCATCAATTCCTTAAAATTCTGCACTAACGACTTTCCAAGAATTTTAACAATGCAACTGATCTGGTTTCGTCAAGACCTCCGCATTCATGATCATGCCGCGCTCTGGCATGCCACCCAGCAAGGCAGCTGTATAGCAGTGATGGTGCTCTCTCCCGAACAATGGAAGCTGCATCAGGATGCCCGGATTAAAATCGATTTTTATCTGCGTCGACTCATTATCTTAAAGCAGCAGTTAGCGCAGCTGAATATTCCATTAATCATTTTAAATGTTCCCTTATGGCAAGACCTGCCGGCCGAAATGCGAAGCCTGTGCCAAAAACTTCAGATTGATACGCTACATGCCAATATTGAAGTGGGCGTGAATGAACTGCAACGTGATGCACAGGTACAGCAGATGCTGGAACAGCAGCAGATCCGGGTCGAGCTGTATCATGATCGCAGCCTGTTTCCACTGACCAGTATCCGTAACCAGTCCAATCAACCCTATCAGATCTATAGCGCATTCAAGAAAAAGTGCTATGAGCGACTGATTCAGAATATACCGGGCTGTTACCCTGACATTCAGGCTCAAGATCCGGTTGAATTACCAGACCAGTTGACCAGCTTTGATCTGCAAAAATTTGCGGCTAATTATGAAGTCGATCATGCTGCCCAGCTCTGGCCTGCGCAGGATCATACTGCCTTAGAGCTGCTCGATGATTTTATCGAGGATAAAATGGCTCACTATAAAACTGAGCGAGAGCTACCTGCAGTCGATGGTACCAGCCGCCTGTCACCGTATCTGAATATCGGTATTCTCTCGATCCGTCAATGTATGCAGACCCTGTTTAAGGACAGTTATTTCCAGATTGATGATATCGGTCAGCAGACCTGGCTGGATGAACTGCTCTGGCGCGAGTTTTATCTGCATACCCTGTTTGATTTTCCCCGTGTATCCAGGCATCGGCCTTTTAAGGAAAATACCGATAACATCCAGTGGCGCAATGCACCGGATGATTTGGCTGCCTGGCAACAAGGACAAACCGGGATTCCAATTGTCGATGCCGGCATGCGGCAAATGCGAGCCATTGGCTGGATGCATAACCGGGTACGCATGATTACTGCAATGTTCCTGTGTAAAAACCTGCTGATAGACTGGCGCTTGGGAGAACGCTGGTTTATGCAGTATCTGATTGATGGTGATCTGGCGGCGAACAATGGCGGTTGGCAATGGTGTGCTTCGACCGGCATGGATGCCGTACCCTATTTCCGGATTTTTAACCCGGTCAGCCAGTCACAGAAGTTTGATCCGAATGGGGATTATATTCGCCGCTGGGTGCCGGAACTGGGGCATCTGGATGCTAAATCTATTCATGAACCCTATGCCAAAAATCCGGATCTTGAACTGGATTATCCAAAACCGATTGTGGATTTAAAAGCCTCTCGTGTAAGAGCGATTGAAGCTTTTAAGCAAATTTAAAACCAAACTTTTTCATCCCGAATAAAACAGCCTCCGATAAAGAGGCTGTTTTATTTTTAGATCAGGAATAAAAACTCGGATCAGGCACTTTTCCAGTCAGCACCCATTCCCCCACTTCCTGATATTTATAATCGATCGGGTCATGCAAGGTCTGGGTGCGGACATTGCGCCAGAAACGGTCAAGATTGAGCTTGGCCGTGGTGGCCCGCGCACCCATCACCTGGAAAATATTCTGGGTAATATAGAGAGAGGTATTGGTTGCGGCAATTTTGGCTGTGGCAATGGCAACTGAGACTTCACCGCGCTGCTCAGCTGTTAAATCATTCCCAAGCTCCCAGGCTGCCTGTAAAGCCTGAACCGCTTTATCTGCCAGTAAGCGTACCCCTTCCAGTTGTACATAAAACTCAGCGAAATGCTTCTGGATAAAAGGATCATTCACCGCATCGTCTGTCAGTGATTTGGACCAGGCTTTTTGGGTCTGTACACCCTGTCTGGCGATTTCAAATGCCCCTTCTGCCACGCCCAAAAACAGATGTACGAAAATCAGCTGGGCGATCAAAGGACGCAGGCTGGAATACGGCGTACTCAGTGGACCCGGATTTAACAGCAATTCATTTTCATGAATTTTGACCAGCTCAAAATGACTGGTACCACTGTCGGTCTGGCGTTGGCCCATATTGTTCCAGTCCCCCAGAAAACTTACTCCTTCGCGTTGGGTAGGAATCACACCAATCAGCAATTTTCCGGCTTCATTATAGCCTGAACACAACAACATATCTGAATCGATCGAACCCGAGCAGAAGCTTTTATCACCATGGAAAATATATTCGTTTTCTGAAACTTTTATGGCTGTGGTACGACGGTCCAGCGGATTTAGAGTATTACCCCAGAACAGATTATTTTGGGCAGTCTGTTCAAACCACGGGCCATATTGTTCCGCTTGGGAAAATAATTGCACGGTCGCAATCAGCAAATGGTGAAAGCCGTAGACATGCGCCAATGAACTGTCGACCCGGGCGATCACTTGAATGGTTTTAAAAATGGTCTGCCAATCTGCCTCCTGACCGCCGTACTGTTTTGGAATGGACAGGTCAAGCAAGCCACTCTGACGAATCAGGTCACGCTCGGCTTTGGGATTACCCCCCTGTTTGTCCCGCTCTGCTGCAGTTTGGGCAAAAGTTTCAGCCAGTTCCCGGGCAATCTCTAAGGGCGACTGATCGAGATATGATTGTCGTATATTCATTGTTTTTGGACCTATATTCAGCATGGCTCGAGCTTAGCAGATTGCAGCCTGTCACTATATCCGAAAGCATGCAGAGCTTATTCCCGATATAAAAATACCGGCAGGATGCCGGTATTTAAAAAGTTTAAATTTAAGCTTTATTACGCTGTACCTCTGCGATCAGATGATCCACCACTTGCGGTTCAGCCAGGGTCGAAGTATCTCCGAGACTGTCCAGCTCATCGGCTGCAATCTTTCTCAGGATCCGGCGCATGATTTTGCCGGAACGGGTTTTCGGCAATGCCGGTGCCCAGTGCAAGGCATCGGGAGTCGCCACTGGCCCGAGAATCTTGCGTACCCAGCTGACCAGTTCTCCACGTAATTGATCTGAACTGGCAACATCAGCCTGTAAGGTCACAAAGGCACAAATTCCCTGACCTTTAATATCATGCGGCATACCGACTACAGCGGCCTCTGCTACCGATTCATGCGCCACCAGTGCACTTTCAATTTCTGCAGTACCTAAACGGTGTCCGGATACATTCAGGACATCATCCACCCGGCCGGTAATCCAGTAATAACCATCTTTATCACGACGCGCCCCATCTCCGGTAAAATAGGTACCTGGATAGGTCGAGAAATAAGCTTCAATAAAGCGCTCCGGGTCTCCCCAAATGGTGCGCATCTGACCCGGCCAGGAATCCTTAATCACCAGATTGCCCTCAGCTTCTCCTTCCAGCTCCTTGCCATCGGCATCGACAATGGCAGGCTGTACGCCGAAGAAAGGTCGTGTCGCAGAGCCCGGTTTTAAATCAGTCGCACCCGGCAATGGCGTAATCATAAAACCGCCAGTTTCGGTCTGCCACCAGGTATCGATGACGGGACAGCGGCTTTCACCGACCACGGTGTAGTACCAGTTCCAGGCTTCCGGATTAATCGGCTCACCAACTGATCCTAAAATTCTCAGGCTACTGCGATCACTTTCCCGCACAAAAGCATCGCCCTCACGCATCATGGCGCGGATCGCGGTCGGTGCAGTGTAGAGAATGGTGACGTTATGCTTATCGACAATATGTCCAGTACGCGCCCAGCTTGGATATTGCGGCACACCTTCAAACATCACGGTGGTGGTCCCATTCGAGAGCGGCCCATACAGCACATAGGAATGCCCGGTGATCCAGCCCACATCTGCGGTACACCAGAATACATCATCCTGCTTGATATCAAATGCTTCACGGAAGGTGCAATTCACATAGGTCAGATAACCGCCAGTGGTATGCATCACGCCCTTGGGCTTGCCGGTGGAACCTGAGGTATACAGGATAAACAGCGGATCTTCGGCATTCATCGGTTCGGGTGGACAGATGTCATTCACTGACATAATTTCCGTGTGATACCACAGATCACGTCCTTCCTGCATTTCAATTGGGTTACCGGTGCGGTGTACCACCATTACATTTTGAATCGAGTCTGTACCCGCCAGTTTCAGTGCTTCATCGACATTGGCTTTCAGTGGAATGGCCTTACCGCCGCGCATGCCGGAATCCGCAGTAATCACCATTTTCGCCTGACAGTCTTCAATCCGGCTGGCCAAAGAATCTGGCGAGAAACCACCAAATACCACGCAATGTACCGCCCCGATCCGGGCACAGGCCAACATAGCAATCGCAGCTTCAGAAACCATCGGCATATACAGCATGACCCGGTCGCCTTTCTGGATGCCATTTTTCTTCAGCACATTGGCAAAACGGCAGGTTTCATCATGCAGCTCGGCAAAGGAAATAATCTTGTGCCGCGAAGGATGATCCCCTTCCCAGATGATGGCCGGTTTATACGGATGTTCTTTCAGGTGCCGATCCAGACAGTTGGCACTGACATTGAGCTGACCATCGGCAAACCATTCGATTTTAAAATCGTCTTTGTTAAAGCTGGTATTTTTGACTTGGGTGAAGGGCTTGATCCAGTCCAGACGTTGCGCCTGTTCTGCCCAAAATTTATCTGGCTGTTCTATAGAATATTGATAACGTTCAAAGTACTGGTCTTCGAGCGTACGTGCTGTTTTTTTAAATTCATCGGGTACTGGATAGATCTCTTGCATAGGTCACTTCCTTGATTTTGTTCTATCTCATCACGAGAGGTTAATGCTGCGTTGTTGATTGTTTTTTATGCATAATGGCAGTATGGCCTGCTTATTTCAAATCCGGCAATCATGCTTTCGTCGTAGATTATTTATACAAATTCAATCAAAATAAACCACAACTTACAGTACAGAATCTTCTGCGCAAATGTGTATGATCTGTAGCACAGCCCTTAAAAATAAAATTGACCGCTTGTGGTTATTTCATCTGATTTAGCAGGATACGCTTTATGAAATCGCCTGAATCTCCCTACTTTAGCCCGCCTGCGCTGCCTGCATCGGATCATCCCCTGTCGATGAAAGGCCGCTTCGGACGCTTGAGCTTTATTGCCTGGTCGGCATTTCTGTATTTCATTTTTTTATTTGGCAGTATTGCACTGGGTCTCAGTATTGATATTGTGAATATTTCTACCCATTCTCTAGATCCCAACTGGCTGATTTCACTGCAAGGCTTGGCCAGTATCGGTGTACTGGTCATGGTTCTGGCCTATGTGTATTTCGCTTTAGTGGTGACCGTTCGCCGTTTGCATGATATGAACCGCAGTGGCTGGTGGGCGCTATTATTTTTACTGCCGGTAGTAAACATTTTTGTATGGCTTTATATCGTTTTTGGTTCGGGCGATCGCGGCAGTAATCAGTATGGTCCGGCACGGATCACCTTGCTCTGGGAAAAAATTCTGGCCTGGCTGATGATTATCCTGACCCTGCTTAGCCTGTTGGGATCTATCGCTTTATTCAGTTATATGAGCGGTGAAGAACAAACACCTACCCCCACGGAAATGATGCAAAAAACCACCAAATACTTTTAACAACAGCGCCGTTATTTTTAAAATTATCCAATGGTGACTTCGAGCCCTTATTAATTTTTTGCTGAACATCAGGCAAAATAGGCAAAATTTGAATTGTGGAATTTTTGTGGCAGAGCAAAACAATACCTTAAGCCAGGTAACTGAGGGCACCACGGAGTTGTTACATCAGGCAACTGAAAAAACGACCAAGACCGTGATTGAACATACCGCCAAGTATAATGATGCCTACAGCACCATTGACAAAATCATGGAGGGCTTCTGGGAGCGTGTGCCTTATTTCTGTATCGCACTGATCGTGATTACGATTTTCTGGTTACTCTCCAAAGTCTTCAAGTTTTTCGTACGTAAAACTTTGGAAAACCGTTCTTATACCCGCCAGAATCTGGTATTGGTCCTCAACCGTGTCGGCAGTACCTTTATTATTTTCTTTGGTATTCTGATTGGACTGGTGATTGCGGTTCCTGGCTTTACCCCGGGTCAGCTGATGAGTGCCCTCGGAATTGGTTCGGTCGCGATCGGTTTTGCCTTCAAGGATATTTTCCAGAACCTGCTCTCTGGTGTGCTGATTCTTCTCAGTGAACCGTTCAAGATTGGCGACGATATTATCGTGAATGGCATGGAAGGTACCGTTGAAGATATCCAGATTCGTGCGACCTTTTTACGCTCACCAGATGGCCGCCGTATCGTGATTCCAAATGCCACGGTCTACACCAGTGCGGTCACAGTCAATACCGCCTATACCCGTCGCCGCTGCGAATTCGTGGTGGGGATCGGCTATGAGGATGATATCCAGAAAGCCAAAGACCTGATTACCGCTATTTTAGATAAAGACCCCACCATCCTGAGCCAGCCTGGCTTTAGTGTCAATGTCACCGCGTTGGCTGACTTTTCCATTACCCTAAAAGCTTTCTGGTGGGTCGATACCACTGAAACAGGCACCGGAACTTCAATCAGTGCGGTGCAGGAACGGGTGATTCAGGCTTTTGCCGAGCATAATATTTCGATTCCGTATCCGGTACAGGAAGTCAAAGTCTATCGTGGTGAAGGCAATGATGATGCCTCAGCCCGCGCTAAACAGACGACCTAAAACATACGGAATCACGGTTTCTGTACGGATAATACGGTTGCCCAGACTCACTGCCTGACAGCCGTTTTTGATGAGTAAATCGACTTCATATGGAATAAATCCGCCTTCCGGACCAATAACAATCGTACAGGGATGCTCAATCGCAAATGGCATCGCCTGCTCTGCATAAGGATGTGCCACATAAGCCGGGCAATCTGTACTAATCAAACCCGGCAAGATATCTTCAACAAAGGGTTTAAAACGTTTATACAGCTCGATTTTTGGAGCAACCGTATCCCCTGCCTGTTCTAGCCCCAATTCGATATAATGATTTAACTGCTGTAAAAATGGAGTTTGCCAATAGCTTTTATCGACACGGTAGCTATGTAGTAAAATGATTTTTTCAACGCCCAAGGTGACACTGTCCATGATCAGACGGCGCAGCACTTTCGGACGTGGCAAAGCCACAATTAAAGTCACTGGCAATTTTTCTGGAACAGCTTCTTCTTGCAGTGGTTTCAAGCGCACTGCTTTTTCAGAGATTTCGACAATTTCCGTCAGGTAACGCTGACCTTCCCGAATTCCGACTTTTAACGTATCTCCCACCTGAATCTGTAGATGTTGCTGTAAATGTTCCAGTTGCCGAGTTGAGGTAATGGACCAAAGTTCAGTTTCGGTTTGACGTGGGTCAAGCAGGACGATATTCATAAGGAAGATAAAACCAAAACATTAACATGCAAAATATTCAAATTAGGTATTATCGCCAAATTTGAAATCGTGTGTGGCGACATGGATGTTGCCCGCGGTACTGAGGTACAGGAAGTACCTTCAGTACCGCAAAGGATTTTTGCTACTTTTAATCCCTTAAAAGTAGAAATCTTCTACGAATGACCAGTTGTCTCAGAAAGGTAGATTGAGAATATGACTAGCACACACTTAGAGATACTGATCAATCACCTGAATATGCTTGGCAAGCGATCCCGTATTTAACTGCATAATTTGCTGCGCTGCCGCATTCAAGATTTCCGCCTTAACCTGATCTTGCAAAAGTTCCAGTAATACCTCTGCAGCCTGCTGGGCATCCTGCACCACTGCGACTGCGTCTGCCTGAACGAACTCATCCACGATAGTCTGAAAATTAAAATAGTTTTTGCCTAAAACAGTCGGCACATTCAGCGCAATCGGCTCCAAAATATTATGTCCACCACCTGGTTCATTTAAAGAACCACCCACATAACATGCCTGACTCAAAGCATACCAAAGCCACATTTCACCCATCGAATCGGCCAAATAAACCTGGGTATCTGCTTTAATATGTTGCCCTAGACTTCGACGCTGGATTTTCAATCCCAAAGACTGTGCAGCTTGGAACACCTCATCAAAACGTTCCGGATGGCGCGGTACCACAATACAGACCAAATATGGATCAGCTTCTAAAGCAGCTTTTAAAACACTCAGAATTTCTTTTTCTTCAGGAGCATGAGTACTAGCTAACGTGACGATCTTTCGCCCCCCTAACTGCCACTCCTGTTTCAATTGATCTGCCTGATGAATAAAGCGCTCGGGCGCAGTAATATCAAATTTGATATTGCCCAAAACTTGGGTTTTTTCAGCTGCGATTCCCAACTGGATATAACGTTGCTGGGTGGCTGTATCCTGTGCCAAAAGACCAGTTAAATTCTTGAGCATGCCACGGGTCAAACCTTTGACCTTGGCATAGCCTTTGGCAGATTTTTCAGACAGACGCGCATTCAACAATACAGTTGGCACATTAAACTGGGGTGCCTGATCCAGCAGATTCGGCCAAAGCTCGGTTTCCATCAGCAATAAAAGTTTCGGCTGATACTTTTGATAAAATTCACGAATTAAAGTTTTCTGGTCAGCAGGCAAATACACGGCTTGAAACAAATCGAGATAAGGCGCTTTTAAAAAAAGTGATTTAGCGCGTGCCTGACCGGTTTTGGTGGTATTGGTGACCAGCACCGGATGGCCAAGTTTTAAATAATGTTCAATTAACGGTTGGGCAGCATTGGTTTCACCCACCGACACCACATGAAACCAGATGGCATGCAGGTTTTTGGGTGGCTGAAACGGGCCGAAACGTTCTGTCAGTTCTTGTTGTAATTGTTCAGGATCGGTCGCACGTTTACGGATACGCGATTGATATAAGGGTTTAACCAGCGCCAAGGCTGCGTTATACCAAAATGGAGTGGCCACATTGCGCCCCTGTCCAAAGATTCAATGAGCAGAATATAGCAGAGCCACATCAACATGTTAATCGATGTGGCTCTTATTTCGAATTATTCTATGGTGCTTAATACTTTAACTTCTGCCAAAGTTGGATAATCAATATAACCTTCAGCCACCTGACTGCCGATCATATTTTCCATTTTCAGCTCATTAAGTGGTGCATTCTGAAGCAGACGTTCGTATAGATCAGGATTCGCAATATAGGCTTTACCAAATGCGACTGCATCTGCCTTTTCAGCTGCCAGTAGCTCAATCGCATCTTCACGACTCAGTTGCATATTGGCAATATAAGGCACTCCACCAGAACGCTCTTTCATATATTCGGAAATACTGTCTTCAGCCAGATATTCACGGGTAAAGAAGAAGGCAATCTTGCGCTTGCCCAGGTGCTCCATGGCATAGCCAAATGTTTCACGTGGATCATTGTCGCCCATGTCATGGTCATCACCACGCGGCGCAAAATGTACCCCTACTCGATCCGCACCCCATACTTCAATCAGTGCATCAGTTGCCTCTAGCAGGAAACGTGTACGGTTTTCGACTGAACCGCCGTATTCATCCTCACGCTGATTGGTTTTGCTTTGCAGGAACTGGTCAATCAGATAACCATTGGCAGCATGTAATTCAACACCGTCAAAACCGGCTTCTTTGGCACGAATCGCGGCTTGCTTGTATTGCTCGGTAATCGCGTGAATTTCAGAAACTTCCAAGGGGCGTGGCGTAACGTATGGACGCTTTGGACGTAATAAGCTGACATGACCCGCCTGTTGTACTGCACTTGCAGAGACTGGTGTTTCACCATTTAACAGATCCGGATGCGATACACGACCAACATGCCAAAGCTGGGCAACAATCAGACCGCCCTTCTCATGAACCGCTTGAGTGACCTTTTTCCAGCCTTCGACCTGAGCATCGGTAAACAATCCTGGGGTATTTAGATAGCCATTGGCTTCTTCAGAAATCACTGTCGCTTCAGAAATGATCAGGCCAGCACTTGCACGTTGCGCATAGTATTCAACCATCATGGGGGTTGGAACGCGATCAGCAGTTGCGCGGCTACGGGTCAGCGGCGCCATGATGACACGGTTTTTAAGCTCTAACGCACCGAGCGTTAAAGGAGAATTTAATTCAGCCATCGTTACTCCCACCTGTTAAAGGTGTTGTTGTAGGTGTTCGATAAATTGCTGAATCAAAGTTTCATTGCGGGAGAAATATGACCACTGTCCATGCTTGGTCGCAGTAATCAGGCCAGCCTGCTGTAATACCGACAGGTGATTGGACATGGTGGACTGTGAAACCTGGCCCAAACGTTCAATTTGACCTGCACAGACCCCACGTTGAAAGCCACCACACTCTTCCGCAGACAGATATTGCTCCGGAGATTTTAACCACTCCAGAATTTGTCGACGGGTCGGATTGGCTAAGGCTTTAAAAATTAGATCAAGGTCCATAGGCACATCACAATCAGTGGCGCAACGAAACTTTATTCAGCATCTGCGGCCATTATATCGTATTTTTTCGATTTATATATCGAAAATTTTAGATATAATAATCACAATCTGCACAAGCTTTGTTACGCCAGCTTTTAAACGATTTCTTACAGGCCCTGTTTCAGGCTTGCTTCGATAAATTTGTCCAGATCACCGTCCAGAACTGCGCCAGTATTGGAATTTTCCACACCTGTACGCAAATCCTTAATACGTGAATCATCCAGGACATAAGAACGGATCTGACTACCCCACCCAATGTCAGACTTGGAATCTTCCAGTGCTTGTGCCGCTTCGTTACGTTTGCTCATCTCGAGCTCATAAAGTTTGGCACGTAACTGCTTCCAGGCGTGGTCACGGTTGGCATGTTGTGAACGCTGGTTCTGACAGGCCACCACAATTCCGGTCGGTGCATGGGTTAAACGCACGGCAGAATCTGTTTTGTTAATATGCTGACCACCCGCCCCTGATGCACGATAAGTATCGGTACGAACATCGGACGGATTGATTTCAATTTCGATATTGTCATTAACTTCCGGTGACACAAACACGGCAGAGAACGAGGTATGACGACGGTTGCCCGAGTCAAAGGGGGACTTACGCACTAAACGGTGTACACCAGATTCGGTACGTAACCAGCCATAGGCGTACTCACCTTCCACACGAATCGTCGCAGATTTAATCCCGGCAACATCCCCATCAGATTCTTCCATCACTTCTGCTTTAAAGCCATGACGTTCAATCCAGCGTAGATACATACGTAGCAACATAGACGCCCAGTCCTGTGCTTCTGTACCGCCTGAACCAGCTTGAATTTCCAGATAGCAAGGATTTGGATCCATCGGATTATTGAACATACGGCGGAATTCAAGCTTGGCCAGTTCTTCTTCAGCCGTGCTCAGTTCAGCCTGTACATCTTCTAGCAAGCTTTCATCATCCGCTTCAACCGCCAGATCAAGCAGAGCCTGTGCATCTTCAAGCTGGGTACTTAAGCGATCCAGCACATTTAATACATTTTCAAGCTCGCCTTTCTCTTTGGCCATCGCTTGGGCACGACTCTGGTCATTCCAGATGGTTGGATCTTCTAATTCACGCAGGACTTCTTCTAAACGCTCTTTTTTCAGATCGTAGTCAAAGATACCCCCGTAGTGTTTGACCACGTTCGTTTAAGTCTTTTAATTGGTTTAGATACGGATTAATTTCCACGTGAATTACTCTCAATCAAAATTAGGCACAAAATTCTTAGCCCGATATTATAGCACAGTCTATTTCCGCTATTTTAACGATCCATTCAGTCTAAGGCTCGAATGTCTTGAGCATTTAGACCTGTATTTCCCTCATCCAATTTTCAACATCTCATAGACTCTTTTGCGTCTTTTTATCCGAAATTTTTATCGGCTTTTTAGCCCCGTTTTATGACCGAAATATAATTTTGCAATTGATTTTATAATTTAGGATTTCTTATTGGTCTGTATAAAAAATCAGCGAATTCAATAGATTCCACAATATCTACACACTTTTAATAAAACACTACATTATAAATTTAATTTTATTATTCAGTCACTTGTTCAGCAAAAATTACACAAGATTACGCTATTCACATTACTGTAACTTTCCTTTGATTGACGATCTTTGGAATTGCTCTAGACTGAAAGTTGTAACAAAAAGTGTAATGTTTTTAACTCACGATTTGAGGGGTAGTAACCATGAAAAAATTAGCGATTGCTTCGGCACTACTTTCAGCAATAGCAATGACTGGTACAGCAGCACATGCTTACCAAGCAGAAATTGGTGCATCAGCAGGAGTGGTTGATCCTGACAACGGTGGAACTAGCGGTTCTTTCGGCGTTGATGGTACATATTACTTCAATCCAGTTCAAACACGTAATGCACCATTAGCAGAAGCAGCATTCCTTGATCGTGCTAGCAACGTGAGTGCGCAATATCAATATAATGAAATTGGTGATTCTGAAGCGCATCGTTATGGCGTAGGTGCAGAGTACTTCGTACCGAATTCTGACTTCTACTTAAGCGGTAACGTCAATGGCCATGATCTGCAAGACAATG
This sequence comes from Acinetobacter lwoffii, assembly GCF_024129685.1. Lineage (GTDB taxonomy): Bacteria > Pseudomonadota > Gammaproteobacteria > Pseudomonadales > Moraxellaceae > Acinetobacter > Acinetobacter lwoffii_X. Next base: position 30,085 of record NZ_JAMXXL010000014.1, read on the forward strand.
ATGATGTAGAAAATGATTTAACCACCTATGCAGCTGAAGTCGGTTATCTGCCAGCGCCAGGTCTATTGATTGCGGCGGGTGTAAAAGGTTGGGATAACGACAATGATGATGGCGTAGATCCAACATTGCGTGCTAAATATGTCACTACACTTAGCAACGGTAAAGACATCAACCTGGAAGCAGGTGCAGCGTTTGGTGATTTAGATGAATACAATCTGGCAGCAGATTATTTCATCGACAAAACCTTGAGTGTCGGTGCTGATTATCACAACAATGATATTACCGACAAGAGCGAATTTGGTATCAATGCACGTAAGTTCATTAACCAGCAAGTGAGCTTAGAAGGCCGTGTCGGCTTTGGTGAACAGTTTAACAATGACTACAATACCTTTGGTGTAGCAGCGAAGTACCGCTTCTAATCTAAAACCAAAAATTAGTCATTCATAGAAAACCCATCCTCGGATGGGTTTTTTTATTGCACTCTTAACAAGCATTTAGGTATTTTTGCACATTGACGGGGCGAATATAAACTGTACAATTTGTTACAACTGTTCATCAAACAGTCATATTTTTATAACAAAGAGAGAAATCTAAATGCTTAAGAAACTTGCTCTTGCTACAGCGCTTCTTGCTGGCCTGGGAACTGCACATGCTTACCAAGCTGAACTTAATGTCGGGTATGAAAATACAGATATTGATAATGTTGGGGATCTAGATACATTTTTCATCAATGGAAAATATTACTTAAACACTGTTCAAGTTAAGAACTCTCCACTTGCAGAAGCGGCTTTCCTAAATAAAGCAAGCAATATTGGCTTAGGTTATGCAAATGCAAGCGGTGATGGCGATGAGGATATTGATGTATTTGGTGTAAGTGGCGAGTTTTATATTCCAAATACTCAATTTTATGTAAGCGGCACTATTAACCAGGTTGACTTTGCTGGTGAAGACAATACTGGCTATGCTTTTGAAGTTGGTTACTTACCAGTTAATGGCCTACTATTAGCAGCTGGTGCAGCTAATGAAAGCGTTGATCCAGTTCAGGTAGCAAATTATGGTTTTGTCCCTAACCTCCTAAATGCTGTTACTGTAGGTGATGATACTGCACTATCTTTACGTGCAAAATATGTGACTCAGATTGGTAATCATTTTGCCAATTTTGAAGGTTTAACTTATTTCGGTGATGAAACAACTTATCGTTTAGGCGCTGATCTTTATATCGATCCAACTTTAAGTGTGGGTGTATCAATCGCGGATTCTACAGAAGATGATTCAGATACAGTATTTGGTTTACGCGCACAAAAATTCTTTACACCTGCAATTGCAGCTGGCGTGAACTATACAACTACTGACGGTGCTGACTCTTTCGGTATTAACGGTACTTTCCGCTTCTAATCTCTCCGATTAAAAGCAAAAAAAACCGCTCACTCGAGCGGTTTTTTATGGCCTATTGTTCTAAATGGATAATCCGCATTTGCAAGCTGATATTGCCATTAAATACATTTTTATCCAGCTCATAGACCAATCGTGTATCTTTCATCGGGTCAAAGTCATATTTATCCGCTGCATTGAAAGCGATCGCATCCACGACCTGCCCATTCTCCAACGCCACACGTAACTTAAGATGCACATCTTTAAGCCAGCGATAGTCCATGATTTTGAACACACCATCAAAAATCGGTTGGGGGAATTTTTGCCCCCATGGACTTAAATTCTGTAATAAATCGACTGTTTCAATGTGAAAAGCAGAAGCTGACAGCTCTCCATCCGTCCATAAAGTCGCAGTGAATAAATCCTCATCCATCGCACCAATCAGTACTTCAAAGACCTGCTTAAACTCGGCGAAATTTTCTTTTTTCAGGGTTAAACCGGCTGCTGCTGCATGGCCACCAAAATGACTGACTAAATGAGGATATTGCTCTGCTACCTGTTCAATCGCATCACGAATATGAATACCTTCAATCGAACGCGCCGAACCTTTGATATGAATCCCATCCTGATCTGCGGCAAAAACAATACTCGGACGATGGAACTGCTCTTTTAAACGCCCTGCTACAATCCCGATCACTCCCTGATGCCAATGCTGTTCAAACATGATCAACGCAGCAGGTAGTTCAGTGGCATCCCACTGGATTTTATCCAGCTCAAGCAAGGCTTCCTGCTTGATTTTACCTTCCACCTGACGGCGTTCGACATTGAGCTGATTCAGCTGTTCAGCCAGTGGATAAGCAGTTGTCAGATCAGGAGCCAGCAAACATTCGATCCCGATATCCATGGTTTCCATGCGTCCAGCCGCGTTAATCCGTGGGCCTAAAACAAAGCCCAAATCTTGAGCTTTCAGACCAGCAGGATCACGCTTTGCAATATCAAGTAGCGCACTGATCCCTGCACGGCACTGCCCTTGCTGGATCCGTTTCAGACCTGCATCGACCAGAATCCGGTTGTTGTAGTCCAAGCTCGCGACATCGGCATAGGTGCCGAGCGCTACCAGATCAAGATAATTGGTAATTACAGTAGAGGATTTTCCAAGTTTCTTGCGATGGGTAGACAGATTGGCCAATACATAAAAAGCCACCCCGACCCCGGCTAGTGCTTTGCTTGGAAAGTCGCAACCCAACTGATTGGGATTGACCACGGCTTCGGCTTTTGGTGTCGGCTTGGTCGTCAGATGATGGTCGGTAATGATTACCTGCATGCCATGATCTTGTGCCTGTTTGACTCCTTCATGACTGGAAATGCCATTGTCCACGGTAATCAGTAAATCAGGTGTGAAACTGACAAAGGCCAGATCTGCAATTGCGGGTGTCAGTCCATAACCATATTTAAAACGGTCAGGAACCAGATATTCGACATTGGCACCCATATCGCGCAGTGCCAGCACCATGAGTGCAGTACTGGTCGCGCCATCGGCATCATAATCACCGACGATCACGATTTTCTGGCCACGATCAATCGCCTGATCGATCAGTTGAATCGCTTCAGGCAACCCCTTCATGGTCGGTGCCAGCAAATGCTTCAGCTTGAGCTCAAGTTCCTGCTCGGATTCCACCCCACGACGAGCCAGAATCTCGGCCACAAATGCAGGGACGCCCGGTAAATTTTCAGGGCGTGTCAGCAATGGACGTTGTTTGATTTCCAGTTTTTGCATGGTTATGGCATTAAGCGCTCTAAAGTCCAGCCGGCATCGGTTTGGCGATAACTTAAACGGTCATGCAAACGGTTCGGACGACCCTGCCAGAATTCATAATAATCGGGTTCGAGACGATAACCACCCCAGAATACCGGCTTGTCCAGCTGTTGCTGATTGGCAACCTGGGTATGCAAATCCCAAAAACGTTGCTGCAATTCCTCACGACTAGCCACGATGCCACTTTGCGGGGTACTGATATGCGCGGCAATCTGGCTTTCGCGTGGACGTTTATGATAATAGTCGGTCGATTCTTCTTCCGATATTTTCTTTACACGACCCGAAATACGAATCTGACGTTCCTGATCCTGCCAGTAGAACAACAGTTCGGCATAAGGATTTTTAGCCAGATCCAGACCTTTTTGACTATCATAGTTGGTATAAAAATCATACCCTGCGTCAGTCGCTCCACGCAGCAATACCGTACGCACATGCGGACGGCCTTGTGCATTGGCTGTTGCCAACGACATGGCATAGGGCTCGTGCAATTTTGCTTCCAGTGCATGGTTAAACCATTGCAAGAACTGCATATGCGGATTCGGATTGACTTGCTGTTCCTGTAACTCGCCTTTTTCATAATTCAGGCGTAGTTCACTCAGATCCTTGATCAGATCACTCATTATCTATGTTCCCGTTAAGCTGCATTGGCACGCACAGCATCTGCCAGGCTGTTTGCAAGTGTGGTGACTTCAGCCAGATCATCGCCTTCGACCATCACACGAATGACAGGTTCTGTGCCGGATTTACGAATCAATAAACGGCCACGGCCTTTAAGCTGCTGTTCGGCTTTTTCAAATTCAGCTGCCAGTGCAGGCACTGAATAAGGATCAAACATGGCATTTAAACGTACATTGACCAGGACATTTGGCAACAGTTTAAAGTCAGCCACAAGTTCATGCAGGGCTTTTTTCTGTTCAACCATCACCGTTAATACCTGCAAGGCGGCAATAATCGCATCGCCTGTGGTGCTCTTGTCCAAAGTCAGAATATGACCTGAAGGCTCACCACCAATGGTCCAACCATTTTCTTCCAGGCCCTGCAATACATAACGGTCGCCGACTTTGGCACGTAATAACGGCACTTGTGCTTTTTCCAGCGCCAGTTCCAATGCCATATTGCTCATTAAGGTACCCACAATACCTGCAGGTTTTTTCGAGCTTTGAGTCGCAAGAATATAAAGAATATGGTCGCCATCAATCAGATTACCGGCTTTATCTACGAGAACCACACGGTCAGCATCCCCATCAAAGGCAATACCCAAATCCGCTTGATGTTGAATCACGGCTTGTTGCAAGCTTTCCGGATGCGTTGAACCACAGCCCTCATTAATATTTAAACCGCTCGGCTCATTGTGAATCGCAATTACACGTGCGCCCAGTTCACGGAACACTGCAGGTCCCACGTTATAGGCTGCACCATTGGCACAATCCACCACAATGGTGAGTTCATTCAGATCCAGATGATACGGGAACGTCGATTTACAGAATTCAATATAGCGACCATTAGCATCTTTAACCCGGATACTTTTACCCAGATTCGCCGTATCTTCAATCACAAAATCTTTTTCAAGTTCCTGATTAATTTCGTCTTGCAAGGCATCTGGCAGTTTTTTGCCTTCCGCAGAGAAGAACTTAATGCCGTTGTCAAAATACGGGTTATGCGAAGCGGAAATGACAATACCCAAGCTGGCATGCAAAGCACGGGTCAGATGAGCAATGGCTGGAGTCGGTAGTGGACCTAAAAGATGAACATAAACGCCAGCGGCATTTAAACCTGCCTGTAAGGCAGCTTCCAGGATATAACCAGACAAACGGGTATCTTTACCCAGAACCACCAATGGTTTGGATTTTTTACTATGACGTTTTAAAACTTTACCAGCCGCAAATCCCAGTTTCAGGGCAAACTCAGGGGTAATCGGCAATTCGCCAAACTTTCCACGAATACCATCCGTACCAAAATAACTCATCTTTATCTCACTTCTTAGCGGATGATTGATATCACCCATTTTTTTCCTTGAGTCACACTTTACACCAAAATAAAAAAGCCGTCATTTGCATGACGGCTTTTTAAAATTTTAAATCACAGGAAATTAACCTACGCGATAGTTTGGTGCTTCTTTGGTAATGGTCACATCATGTACATGCGACTCAGACATACCGGCAGAAGTGATTTTCACAAACTTGGCATTCTGACGCAGGTCTTCAATCGTCGCAGAACCGGTATAACCCATTGAAGAACGTAGGCCGCCCATCATCTGATGTACGATATTACCCATTGGGCCTTTGTACGGTACACGACCTTCAATACCTTCAGGAACCAGCTTCTCGGCACCGGCCTTAGAGTCCTGGAAGTAACGGTCAGCAGAACCTGTTGCGCCAGCCATCGCACCCAATGAACCCATACCGCGATAAGCCTTGTAGTAACGGCCCTGGAAGAATTCAACTTCGCCTGGTGCTTCTTCAGTACCGGCCATCAATGAACCAACCATAATCGTGCTTGCGCCCGCACCAATCGCTTTGGCCATATCGCCAGAGAAACGAATACCGCCATCTGCGATCAAAGGAATCTGATCTTTCAGCGCATTGGCAACAGAATCAATCGCAGAGATCTGTGGCATACCAATACCCGCCACAATACGCGTGGTACAGATTGAACCAGGACCAATACCAACTTTAACGGCATCCGCACCTGCATCAAGTAACGCCAGCGCAGCATCACCTGTCGCGATGTTACCGCCAATCACCTGAACTTGTGGATAATTGGCCTTAACCCAACGTACACGCTCGATCACACCTGCAGAATGGCCATGTGCAGTATCGACTACAATCACGTCCACACCTGCATCAACCAAGGCTTCTACGCGGCTTGGCGTTTCTGCACCAGTACCGACAGCAGCACCAACACGCAGACGACCCAGGTCATCTTTACAGCTATTTGGATACAATTCAGCTTTACGGAAATCGGTTACCGTAATTAAGCCTTTCAGCTCTTGCTGATCGTTGACCACCAATACTTTTTCAATACGGTGCTGTTGCAATAAAGCTTGGATATTTTCTTTCGATTCGCCTTCACGAACTGTCACCAGGCGATCCTGACCAGTCATGATATTGCTGACTGGCTGCTCAAGATTGGTTTCAAAGCGTGTATCACGACCGGTCACGATACCCACCACTTTGCCATCTTTCACAACGGGTACACCACTGATATTGTTGGCTTGAGTCAACGCAATCAGTTCACGTACTGTGGTTTCAGGAGTGACTGTAATCGGGTCTTTGACCATACCCGCTTCGAATTTTTTCACACGGCGCACTTCTGCAGCCTGAACCGCGATATCCATGTTCTTGTGCAAAATACCGATACCACCATTTTGCGCCATTGCAATTGCCATACGGGACTCAGTCACCGTATCCATTGCTGCAGACACAAGAGGAATATTCAGGTTAATGCCACGAGTTAAACGTGTCTTTAGGGAGACATCTTTTGGAAGAACAGTAGAATAGGCAGGGAGTAATAGGACATCATCGAAGGTTAACGCGTCTTGAACGATGGTCAACATAACAGTCTCACTGGTAATTTCCGTGCACTATTATAAACAAATATCGGCTTAAATTTCATTGCAATTGCAAAATTATTTTTTTATTCAAGCTTCGTACACGCAGATCTATGTGGGTGCTAAAACAGTATCAATAATACGTCCGATCATGAAGTTCCCTATTTTAAAATATACCCCGATCATTTTAATGAAGTGAAAAGCAGAGCCTAAGCTCTGCTTTGGATGGATTTAGCTGACATATTCAAAACTGTCATCATTGTCGGCTTCATCAGTTTCAATCTGGACAAAGGGCAACATATTGTGTGCAATACGTGCCTTATTGCATTGCTCATCGGCAATCTGCACTTCTTTGCAGGATGAACTGCGCTGCTCATACATACCACAGCTGACCTGCTGGCCGATGGTGCCATCAAGTGCAATACAGCGTGGATTTTTTTGATTGGTTCCAGCCATACATGAATAGACTGCTGTCACAGGTTCGGTATAGTGCTCAGGCATATGAATTCCTTCAGCCCAATAAAACGAAACCCTGAAATAGGCGCAGCACGCCCCGCAGCTTAAACACGCATCCGGTTTTGGAACTTGAGACAACATTTCTTATAAGTTCTCATTATCAAAAAAAAGTTTTTTGGAGAAGAAATATAAAAAATGTTGTTTTTCCACACAAGAAAAAAATTATTTTTTGTGTGAACTATTCAGGACAGGTAAAAACCGTTTCATCCATCAGGTCAGTGCCGCATTCCAGCGTTTCAATCCAGTCCAGAAACTGGGTAATCTGCTCTTTGCCGATAAATGGTGTGCCATGCTGCGGCACAATCATCTCGATTTCCATGCTGCGTACCATTTTCACCCAGAGACGAATCACCTTGTTATTGCACATATAGCGTTGATGGAAGCTTTTCATTTTTGGGATATGCGCGGCAAAGTTTTCCAGTGGCTTGGCGGCATCTTCAACCATGGACGCACCCATATCACCTGAAAATAAAATTTTGGCAATCGGATCATAAAACTGGAAATTCCCTACCGAATGCAGAAAATGCGCCGGTACCGCCACAATATGAGATTGGCCCAGTGGAATGATTTGACCATGATCCGGAAGCTCCACCAGACGGTCCAGCCAGTTGCCTTTCATCCGGTCGCTCATAAAGGCCGAGTTTAAGTGCGGCAAGAAACGTGCCCACAGCTTGGATGCCACCACTTTGGCATCGGTATATACCAGCCAGCGCGGCATGGAAGTGATAATGTCCGGGTCTTGATGTGAAGCCATGACATAGTCCAGATGGGTCAAGCGGGTGTATTTATTCAGTTCCATGGTCAGCGGCACATAGGTTAAATCACCACCCGGATCGAGTACCGCTGCGCGCTCATGATCAATAATCAAAAACTGGTTTGCCTGAACGCCTTCACCTTTGACCAGACTGGTAAAACTAATGCATTTATGTGTCCCATTATCAAACAGGACTTGCGATGTGGTGCGCTCAAAAACCATGTAAATTCCCCAATTTATAGTTAAAACTGCTGTTTTATACCCATACAACATATAAGGATTTAATAGAATTTACAATCCATAAAACCGACCATATCACGAGCTTTATCAAGCTTTTCAGAGGATTTAGGCATAAAAAATCCTGAGTTTTTAGCTCAGGATTCATGCAATTTGTTATTTTATAATTTAAAAGAAATAATATTGAACCAGGGTCGCGACACCTATGACCAGGAAAATGGCCGCGCCAATTTTATGGATCAGGCTGATCGGTAGTTTGTTCGCCAGTTTATCACCCAAAAATACCGCAGGCGCATTGGCCAGCATCATGCCTAGCGTAGTACCCAACATCACCCAGAAGACGCTGTCGAAACGTGCCGCCAGTGCCACTGTGGCAATCTGGGTTTTGTCACCAATTTCTGCCAGAAAAAACAAAATGAAGGTTGCACCAAATACCCCGAATTTTTGCCATTTATTGATACTGGCATTTTCATCACCCAGTTCATCCGGAATCAGCATCCAGACTGCCATCGCGATAAAGCCAATCGAAACGATCCACAGCAGTACTTCCGGCCCAATCACTGTGGTTACCCATTGTCCCAATACTGCAGAAAGGCCGTGGTTAATCAGCGTCGCCAATAAAATGGCAACTAAAATAGGAACAGGTTTGCGAAAACGTGCGGCAAGCAGCAATGCCAGCAGTTGGGTCTTATCACCCATTTCAGCCAGCGCTACGATTGCAGTCGACAGTAGGAATTCATACATGAGGTTTTTCTCTGGCTAGCATCCAATACCAATGACTCACCGCTCCTGCTAGCCAAAATCTGCAGAGTGGTAAATCAAAGGTCTTGCCAACAAAAGAAAGCTTGGAAAAGCTGACTTGGTTCTTTGCTATGATGACCATGCTCGGTTGAGCAAATATGTTGACCATCACCCTTCTGCTTTGCGCAAAAGGCGGCTACTCCCCAATGAAGTGCGCCAAGTATAGAATCAAATAGATTATTTTTCAATGCAGCAGCAAAAAACCCTGCCGAAGCAGGGTTTTCTCTTTACACCCTCTTTATATTTCTCCCAGAGAGAGAATAAAGGGCATATACATGATTTTTTAGATCAATAAAGTACGGATATCTTTGAGCAGCTTGGTCAGCTTGTTGGTGAAACGAGCAGCATCTGCACCATTGATCACACGGTGATCGTAGGACAATGAAAGCGGCAGCATCAAGCGTGGATCAAAGCCTTCACCATTCCATACTGGTTGCATGGTGGCAGGAGAAATACCCAGAATCGCCACTTGCGGCCAGTTCACCAATGGCGTAAATGCTGTACCACCAATTGAGCCCAGGCTGGTGATGGTAAAGTTCGCACCTTGCAGGTCTTTCGGTGACAATTTCTTGTCACGCGCTTTTTGACCCAGGGTTCCCAGCTCAGTGGCAATCTGTTTAATGGACTTCTGATCGGGATGACGCAGTACAGGCACGGTCAAACCATCTGGCGTTGCGACCGCGATACCCATATGGATCTCGTTACGTAGCAAGACTGACTTACCATCATCGGCCAAGTGACCAGCAAATTCACGCTCTTCTTTTAACAAGTGCGCAACTGCTTTGATGATGAATGCCATAATGGTCAGGCTCAGGCCTTCTTTCTTGAAGTTGCCTTTCAGTTCATTACGCCATGCTTCGAGTTCAGTAATATCTGCTGCATCAAACTGGGTCACTTGCGGAATGAAATTATTCAGCGACAACTGTGGAATAGACACTTGTTGCAAACGCGTCAAGGCTTTCTCTTCCACACCACCAAAAGCGCTAAAGTCTGGCAGTTTTGGCAGACCTGCGACTTGAGCAGCAGCGGCTACAGGAGCCGCCTGTGGCGTAGTAAGACGCGTTTTGACATACGCTTTCAGGTCTTCTTTCATGACGCGCGCATGTGGGCCAGATGCTTTGACATCTGCCAGCACAACGCCCAGTTCACGTGCCAGTTTACGCACTGCAGGACCGGCATAAACTTTAGAATTAGCGGCATTCTGCTCTTTGGTCAGCTTGTCAGCATTATCCGACGTCGTGACTGTTTGAGTAGAAGATGCAGCAGGTGCCGGGGCTGCTTTTGGTGCTTCTGCTGCTTTCGGTGCTTCTGCTTTGGCTACGACAGGTGCAGCAGCTGCTTGCGCTTCAGCTTCAATTGTCACCAGTGCAATGCCTTGAGAGACATTTTGACCCAGCTCAACATGAATGGCTTTAATCACGCCAGCTGTAGTGCTTGGCACTTCAACAGTGGCTTTATCTGATTCTACCACGATGATGCTCTGATCTTTTTCAACCGTATCACCGACCTGAACCAGAATTTCCGCCACAGCCGCCTTGTCTACACCCAAGTCAGGCACAGCAATTTCAACATCACCTGCAGGTGCTGCTGGCGTTTGTGGTGCTTCAACTGCTTTCTCTTGGGTGGCCGCTTGAGCAACTGGTGCTTGAGATGCTTCTGTCTGTGCTGACGCTGCCGAAACAGCCGTTTTCACTTTCAGAATGACCACACCTTCTTTGATCGTGTCGCCTTCTTTAATCTGGATGGATTCCACCGTACCTGAAACCGTACTTGGCACTTCAACAGTCGCCTTGTCTGATTCCACCACTACGATACTTTGATCTACCTCGATTTCATCACCGACAGAAACCAAGATTTCACCGACAGTGGCTTTTTCTACGCCAATATCGGGGATTTGCACATCAACCACTTGTAAGCTTGTTTGAGCCTCAGGAGCAGCAGAAGCTTTAGGCTGATGTGAAGCCAGTTCCTGCATGATTTCCTGATCCAGTAATGAAGTCGGAGTATTTTCTGAGGTTTTTTGTGAGGCATCTGCTTGCTGTGGCTCGACCACATCAGCGCTACCGTCTTCAGCTTGTAGCTCAATCAGTACTGCGCCTTCAGCGACTTCATCACCCTGACTCACCAGAATGCTTTTTACCACGCCTGCTGAAGTGCTAGGCACTTCAACAGAGGCTTTATCAGATTCAAGTAACACAATGCTGTCATCGATCGCGATCGTATCACCCACTTTGACCAGAATTTCGGCCACTGTTGCCTTATCTACACCAATATCAGGAGTCGTAATTTGCATGCTTAGTTCTCCTCTTTGTAGTCAGCAACAGCATGTACAGATGGGGTTTCTTGAGGTGTCCAAGCCACTGGACGATCTGTATCAAGCTCGAAAGTCGAGATCGCATCTTTTACCAGACGCGCATCAACTTCACCTTCATCTGCCAGTTTTTTCAGGGTTGCTACTACAATATGGGCAGCATCAACACCGAAGTAACTACGCAAGTTGGCACGTGTATCTGAACGGCCATAACCGTCAGTACCCAATGCTACGAATGGACGGCCATCTGGAAGATAAGCACGAATCTGTTCGCTATAAGCACGCATATGATCGGTTGCAGACACGACGATACCTTCAGTACCGCGAAGCTGTTTCGATACCCATGCTTCTTTTACGTCTTCAGCCAGCGGATGCAAGCGGTTGTATTCTTCACATGCCATACCGTCACGTGCCAGTTCATTGAAGCTGGTCACGCTGTAGACATTTGAATGAATTTGATATTCTTCACGCAGAATCTTCGCCGCCTTGATCACTTCACGCAGGATTACACCTGAGCCCAGTAACTGAACAGTGGCTTTTTCATCTTCTTCCAGTAAGTACATACCACGCTTAATGCCTTCTTCAACACCTTTTGGCATTTCCGGATGCTCGTAGTTTTCGTTCATCACGGTCAGGTAATAGAACACACGTTCCTGGTTCACATACATACGCTGTAAACCGTCATGCACGATCACTGCCAATTCATAACCGAAACATGGGTCATAAGAGACACAGTTTGGAATGGTATTGGCCAAGATGTGTGAATGACCATCCTGATGCTGCAAGCCTTCACCGTTCAGTGTAGTACGACCTGCGGTTGCACCCAGCAAGAAACCTTGTGCCTGTGCATCGCCGGCTGCCCATGCAATATCACCGATACGCTGGAAACCAAACATCGAGTAGTACATGTACATCGGAATCATTGGCAGGTTATTGGTTGAATAACTGGTCGCCAATGCTGCCCATGCACTCATCGCACCGGCTTCGTTAATCCCTTCCTGCAACATGTGACCGTCTTTGGCTTCACGGTAATGCATCAGCTGTTCTTGGTCTTCCGGGGTATATTTCTGGCCATGCGCGGCATAAATACCGAGCTGACGGAACATCCCTTCCAGACCGAAAGTACGGGCTTCATCAGGCACGATTGGCACAACACGGTCTTTAATCGCTTTCTCTTTAAGAAGTGCAGAGATTAAACGCACCATCACCATCGTGGTCGATTGTTCTTTACCATTTGAACCGGCCAAGACCGAATCAAATACTGAAAGTCCAGGAATCGCTAGCTGTTCGCTTTCCTTACGACGTGCAGGCAGGTAACCACCTAGCGCTTCACGACGTGCCTTCATATATTTCAATTCAGGGGAATTTTCGCTTGGACGGTAGAACGGTACTTCTTCAAGCTGTTCGTCGGTGAAAGGAAGGTTGAAACGATCACGCACATATTTCAAGGAATTGATTTGCATCTTCTTGATTTGATGAGTTTTGTTGACTGCTTCGATTTCTTCCGACAAACCATAACCTTTCACGGTTTTTGCCAGAATCACGGTCGGCTGACCTTTGGCCGTACATGCTTCGGCATAAGCAGCAAAGACTTTGTACGGGTCGTGACCACCGCGGTTCAGATTATCAATATCTTCGTCGCTTAAGTCTTTAACCAACTCAGCTGCTTCTGGATATTTGCCGAAGAACTTTTCACGCGCGTAAGCACCACCTTTTACCTGGTAACGCTGGAAATCGCCATCAACTGCTTCTTCCATCACTGCTTTCAGTGCACCGGATTTATCTTTATCCAGTAGTGGATCCCAATGACGGCCCCACACAACTTTAATCACACGCCAGCCTGCGCCGCGGAATAATGACTCAAGTTCCTGAATGATCTTGCCATTACCACGTACCGGACCATCCAGACGTTGCAAGTTACAGTTCACTACCCAAATCAGGTTGTCGAGCTTTTCGCGACCTGCCAGAGAAATTGCACCCAAGCTTTCCGGCTCGTCCATCTCACCATCACCCAGATAAGCCCAAACCTTACGATCTTCTTCTTTAATCAGGCCACGGTTCATGAGGTACTTTTGAATATGTGCCTGATAAATTGACATGATTGGACCCAGACCCATCGATACGGTCGGGAACTGCCAGTAGTCCGGCATCAAATAAGGATGCGGATAAGATGGCAAACCTTTACCACCTACTTCACGACGGAAATTATTCAGGTGCTCTTCAGTCAAACGGCCTTCTAAAAATGAACGCGCGTAAATACCCGGTGCACAGTGACCTTGGTAATAGATCATGTCGCCGCCAAAACTATCGCTGTTGGCACGGAAGAAGTGGTTAAAGCCCACATCATAAAGGGTTGCGGAAGAAGCAAAACTCGCTAAGTGACCACCGAGATCATCACCGGTTTTATTCGCGCGTAATACCATTGCCAAGGCATTCCAGCGGATCAGCGCGCGAATACGACGCTCCATATCCTGATCGCCTGGCATTGCAGGTTGTTCTTCAACAGAAATCGTATTTAAGTAGGGAGTATTTAAACGCTGAATAGGAACATGCTTTGCAATTGCGCGTTGATAAAGTTTTTCTAATAAAAATGCTGCACGCTCAGTGCCCATGTGCTGCAAAACAGAGTCAAATGCATCTTGCCATTCTTGGGTTTCTTGCGCGTCTGTATCGCCATAAAACGCCATAATCTACAGTTCCTAAAAGCCTAATCTAATGTCTTATATGTACCATATTTAAGACCTCTGCAGGTATGGCCTTAGCTGAATGCGATTTAGCAGTACTATTTAGGAACTAAATGATGGGTGACGTATAATTACACTACATAACAAAAAATAGTCAATAAAGGCGATTTATTATACAATCATTATAATAGTTGGTGATAATATGAGACTTAAAAGTGATAAAACAAAAAGCCCTTCAAGTTGACTTGAAGAGCCTGCAGTTTAAACGCTTTAAAATGCTTATCGGAGATTTTTTATGTATTATGTATAGAGATGCATCTTGTTATTCAGGTCTATACTTAAGGTAACATGGCCAAATAAGTAGATGGGTTTTTACGTTGACCGTCTTTTACTACTTCATAATGTAAGTGTGGACCGGTACAGCGACCAGTACAGCCAACGTTGGCAATATGATCACCTGCTTGCACCTGCTCTCCCACACGTGCAATAAGACGTGAAGCATGGGCATAGCGCGTTAAATAGCCATTGCCATGATTGATTTCAACGTATTGACCATAACCTGTGCCCCAACCTGATTTGGTCACAATTCCTGGACCTGTTGCATAGATTGGTGTACCACTTGGCGCTGCAAGATCAAGGCCTGAATGATTTTCAGCACGGCCACTCATGGTACGACCACCGTAATTTGAACTTACGCGAGAATTAGGTAAAGGATGAGAAATTAGCCAAGAATAAGCACTGTTTGCTGCCGCTTTATTGGATGAAGTATTGGCATACTTCTGAGCAAGCGTTCGATTGTTCAGTTCAACTGGTTTCTCACGAAGTTGAACATTCAATTTAGTCTGTGCTGGAATATCGATATCATCTGGATGAGTATATGCACCCTGTGCCAGAGTACGCGTCAATTGCTCGATACGATCTGTTGAACCATTTTCTTGATTTAGATTGACTAAATCTGCGAACGCAACCGAAGCCGCTGAAACTGATAAAGAAAATGCCAACAAAATACGTCGCATATGCATAAAAAACCTCTCTAAACTGCTTTAATCGAGTTCCTTGAAGATCTCTATCCTTGATATCCACTAAAAGAAGCGCATAAGATTAAGACATAAATATGTAGGAATCATGTATGTCGGAACCTGTCAACGTTTTTCAACAAACAAGAAAACAGATAAAAACAGGAAACTTTTCGTTTCTCTCATCACAAGTCGCTGCCTGGCAGAAACTTACGAAACTCGTACAACCGCTATTGCCCCAACCGGAACGCTGGCAAGTTGTCTGCTATCAAAATGGTGTGTTAACGATTACCGGTGAAAACCAGGCCATGATCAGTCAATTGGCCTATCTTCAAAAGCAATACATTTCACAACTCTCTCAAATAAATGAATTAACAGATCTCACTAAACTTCAAGTTTGCTTGCGGAATCCTTCGCAAACATCACCTGTTTCAGCAACACCTGAAAGAGCCTTAAATGCAGAAACACAGGAATTACTTCGTAGTGCTGCTGACTTTATAAGCGACCCTAAGCTTAGCCAAGCTTTACTACGTTTGGCAAGCAATAAAAAGTAACATAGCAATCAAATGTAATAAATTAAAAAGCAAACATTATGTGATGTGTATCACAGTATTAAGCAATAACAAAAACATAAAGACACAAACACAATGACTTATGTCACATTCACATACATGATTGGACAATTGGCTTCGTCATCAAATGTTACAATTTCATAGCAGCTTGGATCACTTTTCACATTGCGTAAAAGTTGATTATTCAAGGCATGTCCAGATTTATAACCATCAAATTTGGCAATAATCTGATGCCCGAGCAGGTATAAATCACCCACGGCATCCAGAATTTTATGACGTACAAATTCGTCCGAGAAACGTAAACCTTCTTCATTAACGACCCCGGTTTCATCTACACCAATGGCATTTTCCAGGCTGGCACCCAGCGCCAGATTATTGGCTTTGAGATAATCCAGATCTTTCATAAACCCAAAGGTACGCGCTTCACTGACTTCATAAACGAAGGTTTCAGTAGAAAAATCGATACTGGCGGACTGATGTTCTTTTTTAAAGGCAGGATGATCAAAATCGATGGTGAAATTCAGCTGAAAGCCCTCATGTGGGCTAAAAATGGCACGTTTGTCATCAATGAGTGCTTCAACCGGTTTAATAATCTTGACGAATTTTTTAGCGGCATCCAGCTCTTGCAAACCGCCCTGCATGAGCAGGTAAATAAACGGACCTGCACTGCCATCCATAATCGGGACTTCAGAGGCCGACACTTCAATAATCAGGTTATCAATGCCTAGACCAGCAATCGCACTCATGACATGTTCAATGGTGCCTACTTTGGCATTTTCCTGAACCAGGTTCGAGCACATGAAGGCTTCTTGAATCAGCATGGCATCGGCAGGAATGTCGACTGGCGGATTCAGGTCAATACGACGAAACACAATTCCCCCATCGGCATGGTGCGGCACAAAGTTAATCATGACTTTTTGCCCACTGTGAAGACCGATTCCGCTCGCTTTCACGACACGTTTCAGGGTACGTTGTTTCAACATGCTTTTATCATCTGTTCATCTATAAAACCGCTATACGTTAGCATATTTGGCTATTGATAAAAAACAAAAAGGTGGCTTAAAAGCCACCTTTCCTGTCTAATCTAGCTAAACACATGATGTTACATGTTATTTACGCTGTTGATTCTTAAGATAATCCTGAATGCTCATTGGCGTTGGGCGCGGGCTAGAAACTGAAGCCGCCGCTGGATTCGCTGCTGCACCTGTTTCATGCTGCTGACGCTGAATTGCCGGTACATCATCATCTTCCACCACAGCCTGTGCAGCTGCTGCTGGACGAGTTGCCTGTACATTAGTACGTTTGGTCGGTTCAACTGAATCCGCTGCATGACGGGTGAGACCTGTTGCAATCACAGTCACGCTGATTTCATCACGCGCATCCGGATCAAAAACGGTACCGTAGAACACTTGACCCTCATCTAAATCGACAATCTGGTTCACGACATCAGTAATTTCTTCAATTTCACCGAAAGTCACGTCATCGCCACCAGTCACGTTGATCAGAATGCCTTTGGCATTCATGATAGTCACGTTGTCGAGTAATGGACTACGGATTGCCTGCTCAGCAGCCTGACGTGCACGGTTCTCACCACGACCCAGACCGACACCCATCATGGCATAACCACGAGTGCTCATAGCTGTTTTTAAGTCAGCAAAGTCAAGGTTGATATGGCCAGGACGGACTACCAAATCAAAAATACTGCGTACTGCATTCAACAATACATCATCCGCTTTTTTATAGGCATCTTTCATTGAAATATCACGGAAGACTTTCAATAGACGCTGGTTTGGAATGATGATTAATGAGTCTACATGCTGCTCTAGCGCTTCAATCCCTTTTTCAGCAGACTGTAGACGGCGTTTGCCTTCAAAGTTAAATGGCGTGGTCACGACACCAACGGTCAGAATACCCATTTCTTTCGCAATTTCAGCAACCACTGGCGCTGCACCGGTACCGGTACCACCGCCCATACCCGCAGTTACAAAGACCATATCGGTCCCTTCAAGCTGTTGGCGAATCAGTTCACGGCTTTCTTCTGCTGCGGTCTGGCCGACTTGCGGATTTGCACCTGCACCCAGACCACGGGTACTTTGCTCGCCCAGCTGAATTTTAAATTCGGCTTCCATGCGATCCAATGCCTGTTTGTCCGTATTGGCACAAACAAATTTTACGCCCTGGATATCGGACTGCAACATATGTTGTACCGCATTACCACCCGCACCACCTACACCAAATACAGTGAAACGGGCTTGACCATTGCTATCGCTATGATCGTCTTCGAAAAATTCAAATGAGGCCATGACCTATAAAATTCCTAATTCATAATTGGCAGTCACTAAGCCCGTATACTGCCTTAATCTTAATAAAATTGTTTTTAAGAATGCTGCTCATGCGTTCACTTGTCAAGTACAAGCCCGATTAACTACATCTTCCCAACAATAATCACAATAAAAATCGACTTAAAAGATTGATTTCAAGGTGTCATTAAAGCCAAACAAGGCTCTTTTGACCCGTTTAGCCAAGGACAACCGTTCTACATCATCCTGTTCCACAATCGTATCTTGGGTATCACTCTGGCTAAACATCAGCAAACCTGCCACAGTGCTATATTGCGAGCGACGTAAAGCAGCCTGATGTTGCTCATCTGCATACACCTGCGTCGGCGGATTACCTAAATGCGCCGAGACTCCCATGGTACGGCGAACAAAGCTCACCATGCCTTCGATATGACTAGCATCACCGGTTAATACCACACCATGATACAAGCCCTGGATGGCACCATTTTTCACTAACTCATCACGTACCAGACCCAGAATTTCTTCATATCGTGCCATGATAATTTCAGTCAGCTCGATCCGGCTGATGGTTTGTGGCCCGTCAATTCCTTGGAACTGAATCATATGGTCCGGCTTGACCACTTTCAGGTCGACACAGCCATACAGCAATTTCAGACGTTCAGCTTCTTCGGTCGTGGTTTGCAATACTGCTGCAATATCACGGGTCACATGTTCACCGCCACGCTGGAAGGTATGGGTTAAGGCCAGACGGCCATCCACATACACCGCCACATTGGTCGTGCCAGCACCGATATCCACTAGACACACGCCATATTCTTTTTCGTCTTTGAGCAGGCTGGCTTCAGCGGTGGCCAGACTCGACACCACCATTTTTTCTACGCCGATATTGGCCCCCTTCAGGGCGCGATCAATATTCTGCATGGTACTAATCGGCAGCATCATCAGATGATAATGCCCGGTCATGCTATGTGCCGACATACGAATCGGGTTTAGCACCCATTCCGGTGAATCATCCAGCTCAAAACCTAGAGGCACAGCACTGACCAGATAATGATCTGAAGTCAAATGACTGGCTTTGGCCAATTCCAGTGCACGCACCACTTCACTGGTGGTAATCGCATGTTCGCTATTGTCGATCGAGGTGCGACCTGAAGCATAAAAGCTTTTTAATTCGGCACTTGGAATAGAGACCCAGGCAGAATGTACACGACATTCCGCCATATCTTCTGCTTCTTGAACGGCATTTTTAATTGCAGTAATAACTTTATCGAGACTGACAATTTTCCCTTTACTCATGCCTCGGTTACGAGCGGTTGCCATACCAATCACTTGGATATTGTCTGGCGCGTGTACCTTGCCAATCAAAACTGAAACTTTGTGTGTCCCAATGTCAATCGCTACAACCGAGGGAACAGCTTCACTCATTATTCACTACTACCATTACGTGTTTGTTAGATTTATGGCTTTAAATGCCTCTATTTTTTAAAGCCGGTCATTATGGCTTTACTGTTACATTATTCTCAACGCCCGTGTCATCAATGGTTACAATAAAATGTCCATTTACAATTTTAGGCGGAATTGAATTTTTCCACTGGATCGACAATCCATTGCGATAACGCAGATCAATGGCCGAAATTTTAGACCAGACGGGCTTTAAATCGCTCTGAGACAGATGACTCAGGCGCTGTAATTTGCTCATGGTCTGATCTTTATCCACAATTATTCTTAAACCCGAATCAAACTGCATAAACCAGGTCATTCGCTCGGTGAGATATAATTCTTTTAGACGAATGCCTTGTGGTAAAAATAACTGATTAATTTCATTATAACGACGCATCATGGTTTCTGCATGGCTCGCCGGCCCATGTAGTAACGGTAATGCCTGATAATTCTTGGGTGTGACTTCCGTGAAAATCACACCACTGTCACTCAATAAACGTCCTGTCCCCCAACGCGCAATCGCATGATGCGGCATCACCCGCACCCGAATGCCATTTGGCCAGGCTCGGGACACCACGACCCGATCCACCCAGGATAATTCCAGAGTACGATCGCGGATCGCTTCCAGATCTGAAGTAAAATAGTTTTCGGTCACAATCGGTGACACATATTGCATAACCTGACGCTGTTCAGCAGCCGAGCGCGTACCTATCACGCCCAGCTCTGCCACGTCACTATTGGTCATGACTTTATATAAGCCCAATATTCCAAAGGCCAGCACCAATACCGCAATACACAACAATAACCAGCCACCAAAATTGGTCAGCTTTTCTTTGCGTGTCGGCGGCTTGTCGTGAATTGAAGTAATCGCAGCACGTTTACGGCGCATGGAAACAGGAAGTTGAGCCATATTTAGTGTGCCGAACCAGTCAAGGTCTGTTCCAGAATCGCGACACACAGCTCATCAAAACTGTATCCGACTGCAGCTGCCGCTTTTGGCACCAGTGAGTGACTGGTCATGCCCGGTACGGTATTGACTTCAAGCAACCAGAAGTTGCCCTGTTCATCCTGCATGGCATCAATCCGGCCCCAACCACTGGCACCGACTGCTTGGAATGCGCGCAAACTCAAGGCTTTTAACTGTTGCTCTTCAGCTTCGCTTAAACCACATGGAATGCCATATTGCACATCATTACGCTGATATTTCGCTTCATAGTCATAGAAGGCAACATCTTGAGGCGGTTCAAGACGAATCACCGGCAGCGCCTGACCATTTAAAACCACAATGGTATATTCACGACCGGTAATCCATTTTTCTGCCATCACCACAGCATCATGTTCAGTTGCCTTGGTAATTGCTTCTGCAAAATCTTCAATTTTCTCAACCTTACTCATGCCGATACTGGAACCTTCATGTACCGGCTTGATAATCAAAGGCAAGCCTAAAGCATTAACAATGTCGTTCGCATCAGAGTCTTTGGTGACAATGCGATACGGTGCTGTCGGCAATTCCGAACCCTGCCAGACCTGCTTGGTCTTGACCTTGTCCATGCCGATCGCAGAACCTTGTACACCGGTACCGGTATACGGCACGTTTAACCATTCCAGTGCGCCCTGGATCTGGCCATCTTCCCCGCCACGTCCATGCAATACAATAAAAGCACGATCATAATTTACCAGTTCTGTGACACTACGCTCCTGAGGATCAAACGCTTCCGCATTGACCCCTGAACGCACTAATGCCTCAAGTACCGCCGTACCACTGTCTAGAGAAACCTCACGCTCTGCAGATTTACCACCAAGCAACACGGCAACTTTTCCGAATTTTGAAGCATTTGACACGTTTATATCCTTAAACTTTTTTCAATCTGGTCAATTCAATTCAGTCACACAAGATGACTATTTTATATATAAGTGATTTTGTGCAAGTTCGACTGAGATTGCTCCAACATTACCTGCGCCCTGGGTTAATAACAAGTCATTTGCTTGCAATACTTTTCTCATGATCTGATTCAGGTTGCCGTCCGTCGCATCAACCAGAATCGGCTCGACTTCACCACGTAAGCGAATGCTGCGGGCCAAAGTACGGCTGTCCGCCCCGACAATCGGTTTTTCACCGGCAGGATAAACATCCAGCAACAATAACTGGTCTACAGTAGAAAGCACTTCCACAAAATCATCAAAACAGTCACGGGTACGGCTATAACGGTGTGGCTGGAACATCATTACCAGACGACGGTCCGGATGACTCTGACGCGCAGCTTTAATCGTCGCTTCGACTTCTTTTGGATGATGACCATAGTCATCCACCAGTTTCACGTCACCGCCCTCAATCGCAAACTCACCCTGAACCTCAAAGCGACGACCCACACCACTGAAACCTTCCAGTGCACGGCAGATTGAAGCATCAGACACACCTTCATCGGTTGCTATACCAATCGCGGCCAAGGCATTCAGCACATTATGCAAACCTGGCTGGTTGACCGTTACACGCAATGGCTCACGCTCTTTACGCAATACGGTAAAGTGGGTTTGCATGCCATCCTGATCAACATCTACTGCGCGGATGTCATTGTCCTCATTGAAGCCATAAGTCAGTAACGGACGTGCAATCCGCGGCATGATTTCACGGATATTGGCATCATCACCACAGACTACAGCCAAGCCGTAAAATGGCAGTTTTTGCAGGAACTGGATAAAAGTATCTTTCAGGACATCGAAGCTACCGCCATAGGTATCCATATGATCAGCATCAATATTGGTCACCACGGCAGCCATCGGTTCCAGGTGCAGGAAAGAAGCATCTGACTCATCGGCTTCGGCCACGATATAACGGCTGGCGCCCAAGGCTGCGTTCATACCGGTACGGTTCAGCAAACCACCGATCACATAGGTTGGATCCATGTTTTCTTCAGCCAGCATACAGGTGATCAGGCTAGTGGTGGTGGTCTTGCCATGCGTGCCGGCAACGGCAATACCATGGCGGTAACGCATCAGTTCACCCAGCATTTCCGCACGGCGAACCACAGGAATACGGTTTTCAATCGCGGTTTTAATTTCCGGATTTTCTTTATCAATCGCGGTAGAAACCACGATCACGTTGGCGCCCTTAATATTATTTGCAGTATGTCCGATATAGACTTTAATGCCATTCGCTTCCAGCTGTGCGGTGGTATTGGATGCCTTGATATCTGAACCGGAAACTTTATAGCCCTGGTTTTTCAGCACTTCCGCAATACCACACATGCCTGCGCCACCGATCCCCACAAAATGAATGTGTTTGATACGGCGCATTTCCGGCACTTTGATTAACTTTTTCGCTTGTTCAGCTGGGGTTGTTGGAGACATAGTTTACTCGGATTACAATTCTTGAATTAAACGGACCACATGTTGAGTCGCATCGGGTTGAGCCTGTCGGCGTGCTTTCACGGCCATTTCCATTAACAGCTGGCGATTCAGCATCGGCTCTAATAATGTTGTTAAACTTTCCGGGGTCATCGTGGCCTGCGGGCAAATCTTTGCCGCATTGATATTGGCCAGGAAACCGGCATTGGCCGTCTGGTGATCATCCACTGCGCTTGGAAGCGGCACAAAAATCGCAGCCACCCCGGCAGTGGCAATTTCAGTGACGGTCAAAGCCCCGGCACGGCAAATCACCAGATCGGCATCAGAATAGGCTTTGGCCATATCCTCAATAAAAGGCTGTACTTCAACTTGTAGACTGGCCGGTGCATTTTCATAACGTGCCCGGGTCGCCTCGGCATGGTTTTGCCCACACTGATGATAGACGCTTAATCGCACATTGAGTTGCTTTAAAGCTTCCGGAACCCATTCATTTAAGGCTTGCGCCCCCAAAGACCCACCAACGATCAGAATACGTAAGGGCAATCCTGCCTTGTCACGCTCCTGATAACGCCAGGATGGATTTAAAATTTCGCTAATTTCCTGTCGTACCGGATTACCCGTAGTCACGACTTTATCTTGGGCCGGAAAGGTATTTGGAAAAGCCTGGCACACCGTCTTTGCCACACGCGACAATTGGGTATTGGTAAAACCGGCAACTGCATTCTGTTCATGGATCAGCACCGGAATACCTAAGATACGCGCAGCCAAACCACCCGGGCCTGCCACATAACCACCAAAGCCTGCCACGGCATCGACCTGAAGCTGTTTCATGAATTTCATGGCACTTAAGGTGGCTTTCATAATTTTAAAAGGCGCCAAGGCTTTACGCACAAAACCATTGCCACGCACACCTTGAATATCGATCTGATAAATGGGAATATTCTGGTTTTTTAACAGGCGGTTTTCCATGCCTACGGGCGTGGCCAACCATGAAACCTGTATACCTTTTTGTTGTAAATCTTTGGCAACAGCTAACGCTGGAAACACATGTCCACCTGTACCTGCGGCCATCATCATGACATGTTTAGGCTGTTTTTGCTGAGCTTCGGTCACGGTTTAATTCTTCAATTCAAAAAATGGAGCAGGAAATCTGATTTAAGTAATCAATTGTAATCACAAACCTCAGGCCATGAAAGTTTATTTACTTTATTTCAACAAGGCTTTAATTGTTTTTTTCATGCAAATTCCAAGTTTAGACTCGTTTTATTTATAAGGTCTGCACTTTTCCTTCGACTTAAGTGACATATCATAGCAATTTTAAATGATTTTCTCATTATATTATCAATAACCTTGCCACGGACAGGGCTTTATTTAGAACCCTTTACAGCTCACTCCCGGTCAATCCATATCCTATCATCGACTAATGAGCTTAGGCTTAAATCCTATCAATTTTATAAAACTTTCATGTTATTCATATCTATATATGAATGATGCTTGATGTACAAGCAGATGCTTTAAATGGACTCAGTTCGGATAAATGTCAAAAATATCATGTCATGATGTATGGATTATCTTGGCCGGTTATCTGGCTGCGATCCATGTCGGCAAACTTTCGGCCGTGATTCCTGTATTGCAGCAGGATTTAAACCTGAGTTTTACCCAGGCTGGTTTTTCATTAGCGTTGGTGCAGGCTGCCGGAATGCTGTTTGCGCTATGCATTGGCGCCTTCTCGGAAAAAATGGGATTAAAGCGCTGCCTGATCATGGCCTTAATCATTTTAGGGCTGAGCAGTTTTGCCGGGCTTTGGATTACGCAGCCTGCCACTTTATATGTATTGCGCTTTATGGAAGGAATCGGGTTTTTAACCATTTCCTTGTGTGCGCCAGCAATTTTAAAACGTACCAGCCGCGCTGAGACACTGAATTTCAAGATGGGACTCTGGAGTTCCTATATGGGCATCGGTGTCAGTCTGGCCGTATTGACGATTCCTCTCCTGCTTGAATATCTGGACTGGCAAATGATCTGGGCCATTTTGGGCTGCCTGTGCCTTGTCATTGCTGGCATGATTAAACAATATTTAAATATTGAACCTGTCTTGGTAACACAGCCAGACTCTTCTCAGCCAGCTACGGAAAACACCTCATTCTGGCAGATTGTTAAAATTACCCTGACCCACCCATCGATTATCTGTCTGGCGATTATTTTTGCCTGTTATAGCAGTCAATGGATCACTGTCACGGGCTTCCTGCCTACGCTGTATGTCGAACAGGGGCTAGACTTAAAACGCGCAGGGATGCTGGCTTCAATGGTCGTGCTGGCCAACCTAGGCGGTACTTTTGGCGCAGGCATGTTGCTGCAACAGGGTTATAGACCGCACACCTTATTGAGTACCGGATTTGTAGCAATGCTCTGCAGCAGTTGCTTGGTATTTGCTGCAAATTCCTGGCTCTCATTTGAATTGCAGGTTGTCAGTGCCGTGCTGTTTTCACTGATTGGCGGGATGATCCCAACCACTGTTTTTGCGATTACCCTGCACTATGCACCACGTGCCTATGCAGCAGCGGCCAGTGTGGGTCTGGTTTTACAAATTTCAGCCTGCGCACAGTTTTTTATACCGACCCTGAGCGCTGCGCTGATATCTGCCACTCAATACTGGGCCAATCTTGCCATTATCACCGTCTGCCTTTCGATGCTGGGCATGGTAATGACGGCATATTTATTTAAGCGTTACCCGAAATAAAAAAGGTAAAAAGAGCCTGCAAGCAGACTCTTCTTTCACCTGATTTTACCTTTAAACCTGATTGGCCTGACCTGCTTCCAGCACGGCAAACAGATCATCCGCAATCGAGGTGCCAAACTGCGCATCAATTTCACGGATACAGGTTGGACTGGTTACATTAATTTCAGTAACATAATTTCCAATCACATCCAGCCCCACAAAGACCAGACCTTTCTCTCTGAGATACGGCCCTACTTTTGCTGCAATGGCTTTGTCAGTTTCAGTCAGTGGGCGCGCCTCGCCCAGGCCACCCGCGGCCAGATTACCGCGCACTTCACCATTTTGTGGAATACGGGCCAGACAATATGGCACTGGCTCGCCATTAATCATCAGGATGCGTTTATCGCCTTCGACAATTTCCGGAATATAACGCTGCGCCATAATCGGCTGGGTACCATTATTGGTCAGCATTTCAATGGTTGAACCGATGTTGATGCCATCCTGATACAGACGGAAAATCCCGGTGCCACCCATACCATCTAGCGGTTTTACAATCACATCGACCTGTTCTTTGAGAAATTCACGGATCAGGCTTTGTTGCGAAGTCACCAAGGTCGGAACTTGCAGATGCGGGAACTGGGTTGCGAACAGTTTTTCATTACAGTCACGCAGGCTTTGTGGCTTATTGATAATCCATGCCCCTTCGCGCTCTGCCTGTTCCAGAATATAAGTGGTATAGACAAAGTTCATATCAAAAGGCGGATCTTTACGCATCAAGACAACGTCATAAGCAGCGATCGACTCTTTGCGTTTTTCGCCGAGTTCACAATAATGATCGTAGTCTTCAAATACCTGTAACGGCGCGATCAGACCAAAGGCCTTGCCCTGGTCGATATATAAATCTTGCTGCAATGCATAACCGAGTTCATGCCCGCGACGTGCTGCTGCCCATAGCATCGCCATGGTCGAGTCTTTCTTCAGGTTTACATTTTCAATGGGATCCATCACAACAAGTACGCGCATGTGTCTCTGCTCTTTTTCAAAAAATGACTTGGCAAGGAGTATAGCTTGTGTCGATTCTTTTGTTTATGGTGATTTTGCATGACTTATTTTATATAGGTACTGAGACAGATTGAGCCCACAGGAGGTTTGCCATGCAACAGGCCATTATCGGTTTTCACCTGGATGAGGAACAGCATTGGGTTGCAGAGCTGGCCTGCGGACATGGCCAGCATGTGCGGCATACCCCGCCATGGCAAAATCGCCCATGGGTGATGACCGAGCAAGGACGTAAAGAAAAACTCGGGATGCTGCTAGACTGTAAAAAATGCGAAAAGTGCGAAACTGAAACCTGAACCTATGAAAAAAGTAGTATGTAGGTGACCTAAAAAATAATCTTGTCCAGAATTTGCTAATTTGAGTTACTGCGTTTATGCTTTTATTGCTCAAACATGCAGCGCATTTTTTCAGGGTGTACTTTTGCTCATACGGCTCGTCAAACAGATCTGGTTGGTGATGCTTGTGGTTTTTGCCATAGGCTGGAGCAGTGTGTCTGTCGCATCTGCAAACACCATGCATCTGGTTATGCCGTCTGAAAAAACGAATCCTCATTGTCTGGAAATGACAAAACCCTCTGCTTCTCACTCGCTGCATAAGACTGATCATCATCAAGATCAGGAACTGATTCAGCCGGACTGTGTCAGTGACAGCACCCAGCAGTCATCAGATTGTCTGGATTGTGGCACTATGGCCTGCCAGAACTTGGTCACCAGCCTGCCCATTACAACGCCCGAGTTAAGCGTGCCTGATCACGGTTATCCGGAAAAAACCCTCCTCCCTGCTTACCATGCCCAGCACCTTGTCGGTTACTGGCAAGAAATCCTGCGCCCACCCAAAGCTTGATCCTGAATTTTTAAATTTTTTTATTCATTAAGGATTAAGTTATGTTGCTTAAAATCAGTCAAAGCCTGTGTCTGGGCTTCGGTCTCATCTCGTCGTCTGCCTTGTTTGCAGCCGTAAAAGAATATCATCTGGTCATTGATGAAAGCCCGATCAATCTCACCGGAAAGACGGTCAAGCGTATCACTGTAAACGGAAAATTCCCTGCACCCTTGCTGGAATTCGAAGAAGGTGATGATGCAGTCATTCATGTACAAAACAACCTGAACAATCAGGATACCTCACTGCACTGGCATGGCCTGCTCCTGCCCGGGCTGATGGATGGTGTCCCCGGATTTAACGGTTTTCAGGGCATCAAACCGAAACAGTCTTTTACTTATCGCTTCAAGGTTCGTCAAAACGGCACCTACTGGTATCACGCACATTCCAAAGGTCAGGAACAGGACGGCCTCTATGGCGCCTTGGTGATTCGCCCCAAAGCCCAGACATTGCTACCTGCACATGAACAAACCGAGCGGGATTATGTGGTGATGCTGTCGGATTTTCACGAACAGGGCAGCCAGCAGATTCAGAACAATTTAAAAAAATCGGCCGAATATTATCAGAACCAGCGCGAAACCGTTGGCGATGTATTTAAGCAGGTAAAACGTGACGGCCTCAAGGCCACCTGGTCAGACCGCAAGATGTGGAACCAGATGCGTATGCTGAAAACCGACCTATCTGATGTTACCGGTTATACCTTTCTGATCAATGGAAAAACGCCGCAACAAAACTGGAGTGGCCAGTTCCAGCCCAATGAAAAAGTCCGCCTGCGTTTCATCAATGCTTCTGCCATGTCGTTTTTCGATGTGCGTATTCCCCAGCTGAAAATGACCGTGGTCAGCGCCGATGGACAAGCTGTGCAGCCGGTCGCTGTAGATGAATTCCGGATTGGAACTGCTGAAACCTATGATGTGATTGTGGAACCCACTGCAGCGCATTACCAGATTGAAGCGGAATCGATCGACCGCTCAGGCTTTGCCATTGGCAGTTTGCATCAGGCAACTGATTCAAGCAAAACCCCGGCCCCGGTTCAATTACCGACACCGCGCCCTCGTGCCTTATTGACCATGGAAGATATGGGACATGGCGAACAGCATGACATGTCGCATGACGCACACAGCAGTCAGACCACGCAGACTGTCACAAGTGAACATGATCAGCATGCCCAGCACGACATGCATGCAAGTCATAGTGCCATGTCCGGAACCAATCAGCCTGTTCAGGGCTGGGCCAATATGTCTACGCCTGCAGGGCACAAAGCCTTGCAATATCAAGACCTCAAAGCCCTGACACCGCAACCTGATACCCGCGCAGCAGAACGTGAACTGGTGATTCGTCTGGGTGGAACTATGGAGCGCTATATCTGGACCATGAATGGTAAAAAATTCAGTGATGCCGAGCCACTTCAGGTGAAATATGGCGAGCGGATCCGGCTGAAATTTATCAATGACAGCATGATGGCCCATCCGATGCATTTGCATGGCATGTTTATGCAGCTGGAAAATGGTCAGTCTGCTGCAAATATGCCAAATAAACACACCGTGATTGTGCCGCCCGGGAAAACGGTGACCACCCTGCTCACAGCAGATGAACTGGGAGAATGGGCGATTCACTGCCATCTGCTCTATCACATGAGTGCCGGCATGATGAACAAGCTGATTGTGGCACAGGTTGACGAAGATCAAGCATCTCACCCTTCTTCACAAAAAACGCCGTCAAAGCCAGCAGCTGCCCAAGGAGAAAGCCATGCACATCACTAATCTTTTTGTAAAGTCAGTGCTTAGCAGTGCGCTTACCCTAAGCAGTCTGAGTATTTTTGCGGCAGCTTCTAGCGAGCATACGGGTCATAATGAACATCAGCATCATAGCGGATATCATGCCATGCAAAACATGGCTGATGACCACGCACAGCATACTGAAACAGCAAATGCCGTTTCTCATCAACCGCCACCAAAGTTATTGCATCAACAGCAGGCGCTGAACACACCACAAAATTCAGTCAGTTCTGCCAGCGAACATGATCATCGTAAAGAACATGGCGCACAGATTTATAGCCAGATTATTCTGGACCAGAAATGGCAGCATAGTTCAGAGGGAAATGGAGCATTCAAGTCCAAGAACCAGGCCAGAGTCGGCACGGATGAAAATAAAATTTTCCTCAAGCTAGAAGCCGACAAACATGAATCCCGTCAGGCCGAATATGATGCCAAAGTGTTGTATAGCCGAAATATTTCTGATTTCTGGGATGTGCAGACCGGGGTGCGCTATCGACAGGAAAATTTAGCCGAGCCTTCTATAAACCAGCAGAACGAGCGCTTCGATGCAGTATTTGGGCTACATGGCCTGGCTCCCTACTTTTTCGAAACGGATGCTCATGTCTATGTTGGTGAAGATGACTTTGTCGGATTAAAACTGAAAACAGAGCGTGACCTGTTACTGACTCAGAAACTGATTATGCAACCCTTTGTCGAACTGGATGTCATCCTGAATGATCAGGCAGCTAATGCGAAAAAAACCGGCCTTAGTCATGCCACCTTGGGCCTGGAAACACGCTATGAACTGAGCAAAAAGCTCATGCCTTATTTGGAAGTGGGTTATGAATATAGTAAAGGCAACCAACAGACAGCCTGGCAGCAAAGTTCTGATTCAGAAAAAGGCTGGATCTATGGTGCAGGTCTAAGAATGATGTTCTAAATTTTTGATACAGAAAATTATGCAGCTACGGGATGTGAAACGCCATTCATGTCCCGTAGCGCTATGGCACTATACATTTGACTGAGAAAGATTTTTTAAGCCTATGAACTGTACATGCAATGCTTTTCTGTACTTTCCCGCTCATTAAGACACTTGTTATTTTGCGAAAAACTAGTCTTCATCGCCTTGATTTCCACTGTTACTTTTAGCAACCAAAGTGCCTAACATAATGATAAAGGTACTTACACCGCCAATTAACAGGCTCAGCAGCCCCATTTCCAGCATAAAATTACTATCACCAGTCTCAGGGGCACCCCATAGAAATTGAAGACGATCGCCAAAAACAAAATTGATTGCACATACAATCAGAAAACCAATCAAGGTGGCAATCAGTAAAGTGACCACCAAGTTCTTCCACATTTTACATCCGACGAACAGGATGATCATGGCCAGTCCAACCATGGTGATGATGGATATAAGTAACACACTGTTCCAGTAATCCATGAGACTCACTCGTATTTGGTTTTAAATTAAAATCAAGAAATTCTTATAGTTAATTTTTCCAATTGAATTTTAATATAGGTGGATTTTTATACACAAACAATGACGATAACTATCTTAAAACTACAAATACTAATTTACCCAAAGTTATAAAATACACTGACTTAGTAAAATCTTGCTGGGTACTGAACGATTTTGATTAACATAAAGTAACACAAACACAACGTGTATTTATTGTTTAGCTTGGTTAAAGCTTAAATACAACCGATAAAGCTCAAGTAAACAGCTTGAAATTCTTTAAAAAACAAGAATGGAGCCACTTTTATAAGAAAAATAAATAATAAATATAAAAAACTTGAATATTTTCTGATTTAGGCTATGCTGTCTTTAACTAGAAAAAAGCGTTGTTTAGTTAAGCTTCTTTAAGTGCCGCAGTATTATTTATAATCCTCCGTTTTTTCAGATC
Source organism: Acinetobacter lwoffii (assembly GCF_024129685.1). GTDB lineage: Bacteria > Pseudomonadota > Gammaproteobacteria > Pseudomonadales > Moraxellaceae > Acinetobacter > Acinetobacter lwoffii_X. The sequence continues at coordinate 61,119 of NZ_JAMXXL010000014.1, forward strand.
TTTATTTCAATTCTTGTTGTTTTTCCAAGTTATCCATAGTCATTTGCATGACTAAAATTATTAAAATTTAACAGGTTATATTATGTCTACTACAGTTACCGGTACAGTAAAATGGTTTAACGAAACTAAAGGTTTTGGTTTTATTCAACAAGAATCAGGTCCTGACGTTTTTGCTCATTTCAAAGAAATCAGCAGTTCTGGTTTCAAAACTTTGTTTGAAGGTCAACGCGTTTCTTTTAGCGTGGTTGATGGTCAAAAAGGTCCAAATGCGATCAATATCGTTGCGCTATAATTTAGCCCAGCAATAAGAAAAAGCACCTTCAGGTGCTTTTTTTAGCACTGAAGATTCATAATTTTGGTGAAAGGTTTTCTGATTGTCTGTTTAGCTCATCAAAAGTGAATTTTTAAGAATCATGTTTCTGAATCACTGCTGCTCAGTTAGACTTTATAAAAGATAAAAATGAAAAACCCCTAGCATCCTGCCAGGGGCTTTCCGTATGGGTTCGCTTGGTATAACTCCTGTCGTACCTTACTTTCCTTGTATTTATCTATTGTTATTCTTGTGTGGAACCTCCTGTTCCTGTTAAAGCTATCATAGGAAATTTCCACTATTCAAAACAGCCGCAAAGTGCTGGAATTGATGTAAGCCAATGCTTACAAGAATAGACAGAGATAATAAATTTCAAATGTTTAGCAAATTGAACATCTACAAAAAAAGGAAGCTCAAGCTTCCTTTTCTATGCCAATCTAGGCTTAGATCCCATATTTAACACGGTAATCTTCCATTTTCGCCAAAGCTGCTAGGTCGCCTTTCGCTTCCAGATAGTCCATTAAATCTTTCATGGTAATTAAGGCATGTACAGGAATCTCAAGCTCTTGCTGCACTTCCTGAATCGCAGACAGTTCGCCCTGACCTTTTTCCTGACGGTCTAATGCAACTAGCACACCCGCAATCTGCGCACCGGCATTTTTCAGGATGGTGACGACTTCACGAATCGCTGTGCCTGCGGTAATCACATCATCAATGATCCAGACTTTTTTACCTTCTACAGAAGCACCGACCAATACGCCACCCTCGCCATGGTCTTTGGCTTCCTTGCGATTAAAACCCCACGGCACACTTACCCCATGATTTTGCGACAGAGCCACAGCAGTTGCTGCCACAAAAGGAATGCCTTTATAGGCAGGTCCAAAAATCACTTCAACATGGTCACATTTAATCAGTTTTGCAGCATAGCCAGAAGCCAGCAGTGTCAAGGCTTCACCATCATTCAACAGACCCGCATTAAAAAAATAGGGACTCACACGTCCCGATTTTAAAGTAAACTCACCAAATTTAAGCACACCGCGTGATAATGCGAGTTCGATAAAAGCTTGTGGGTTAAACTGAGCTGGCGTTGACATGAGGTGCTCCTAAATCCATTAATTAAGGTAAGACTTGCGCATGATACCAAAGAGTAGCTATCCAGGTGATCAAAAAATTCTTCGCGTCGTTTCAATTAATGTCAACGGCTTACGCTCATCTGTCACCAAAGGTCTATTAGAATGGATGGAACAGTCGGATGCCGACGTGATTTGCATGCAGGAAAGCCGGATCACGCATGCGCAGTGGACCGATAAATTCAAGCCTGAAGGCTGGTACACGCACCTGTTTCCTGCCGAGCGTCCGGGTTATGCCGGTACGGCCATTTATAGCCGTCTGCCTTTTGTGTCTCTGACCGATGGCCTGGGTTTTGAACTGGCCGATTCACAAGGCCGTTTTATTGCCGCTGAATTTGACTTGGGTCTAGAACAAACTGTACAGATCTGTTCCCTGTACCTGCCTTCGGGTTCATCGGGTGATGAAGCGCAAGCGCGTAAAGATCACTTTCTGGAAGAATATGCAAAAATCCTGAAACAGTGGCGCGATGAAAATAAATCGGTGATTGTCTGCGGTGACTACAATATCGTGCATAAACGTATCGATATTAAAAACTGGTCGGGTAACCAGAAAGCCTCGGGCTGTTTACCGCACGAACGTGCCTGGCTAGATCATATCTACGATGAGCTTGGTTATGTCGATACTTTCCGTGAAGTCCGCAAAGAAGCCGAATTATACTCCTGGTGGTCAAACCGTGGACAGGCGCGTGCCAAGAATGTTGGTTGGCGGATTGATTATCATGCCTGCTCTCCGGACTGGAAAGAGCGCACCATTAATGCCTGGGTCTATAAAGAACAATGGTTTAGCGACCATGCCCCCGTGATTATCGACTACAAACTATAATCTGGATTATTTAATTGAGTGAACAGTTGTTCACTCAATTAAGGCTTATCTCTTACATGACATGACGTATTTTTTGGGTTTATCTCAATGTAATAACATAGCATTATAGCGCTACGGCACAAGGACATGTCAGGACGACAACATAAGGACAGGACGCCGTAGGACGAAAATAAAACAGACTATAGATTTAGCTTGTTTTGCATGGATGTGACATTGGACGTTGGATTGAGACCCGCATGATCAGGATGATTAAATGCGGGTTTTCTATTTCTATCATTCCCAAATTTTTATTTTTCTTATTATTTAGATTGTTCTTTTTCTTGCTGCTCATGTTAAAGCTGCTTGATGTCATTTTGATGACATGACTTTTCTGCTATTTAAAATTTTTTCTTTTTTTTCATTTGCTTTTGCATGGTCTGCTGCTGCCAATTTGGTTAAGCTAGTTCATGATTTAAATTTTTTAGAGGGCAGCTATGTTAAAAATTTACGGAATTAAAAATTGCAGTTCGATGAAAAAAGCCTTTGATCTGCTGACTGAGCAAGGTCTGAGTTATGAATTTCATGATTATAAAAAACAGGGCATCGATGCTGAAACCATCAGAACCTGGCTAGATGCCTTGGGTCAGGATGTGGTCCTGAACAAGAAAGGCACCACCTGGCGTAAACTTAGTGAAGAAGAGCAACTAACCGCCCTGTCGAGTGAAGATGCATTAATTAATGCATTAACTACCCATACCAGTTTAATTAAACGTCCAATCTTGGCGACCTCTACAGGATTTATTGCCGGTTTTGATGAAACAGCTTATCGTGGCTTAGCCCGCTAATATCATGTATTGAATAACACTCATAAAAAAAGCCTGACATTGGTCAGGCTTTTGTATATCTGCTTAAAATAAATTAGTTGGCACGAATCCAGGTCTGGTTACGACCCAATGCCGCTACGCCGATGAAACCACGTAGCTCAAGTTTCTTGCCACCGTCTGCCAGCTGGCCTTTCAACTTATAGGTTTTACCAGATTGCGGATCTAGGATCGAACCGCTGTCATAACTCGTACCACCAGCATTTTTCAAACCTTTAACAATGGTCAAGCCTTTCAGAGATTTGTTGTGATATGGACCTTCACATTTTTTGCAGGCATTTTCTTCACCTGGAGTTAACACAGACTGAATACTAGCTGACAAAGTGCCGTTCTTTTGTTCAGTGAATTTAACCATGGCCTTAGGCTGCTTGGTTTTATCATCAATGGTTTTCCATACCGTGCCATTTAAAGGATCCGCGGCATTAGCCAGTGCAGATAAGCCTAGTAGTCCTAACGTAAGCGCTATTTTTTTCATTTTTCTTCATTTCCTTAGTCTGAAAATAGACCCATGTAGTATTAAAAAGTTACAACAATTTTTCAATTTTTAGGTGTGACTATTTAGTGTAACCTTGTAAATATGGTTGGTAAATAATCTACACGATCAATAAAAGCACAAAAAGATGGAAGGAAGATGAAGATAAGCCCGCTAACGAAACAATTAATTACAGAAAGCTTTTTAAAAACGGCCATTCGTGCCCCGAGCAGATTCAGTCTTCCACCGAGTTCAATGCGCATTGCTCTGGAACAGATGTGCAAACTTTTCCCTCAGGATAAAACGGTACAGATTCGCTCGCTTCGATTGGCCGGACTGCGCGCGGAAGAAATTAAGCCGCAGCAGGAATCGACCCAGCTGATTTTTCATATTCATGGCGGCGCATTTTACTTAGGTTCTTTAAATACCCATCGTGCCTTTATGACTCAAATTGCGGCTCGAACCCAGATGCAGGTGCTGCATGTCGATTATCCGCTATCACCCGAATCTGCCTATCCAGAAGCGTTGGAAGCCTTGTTTGATGTCTATAATCTGCTACTGGATCAAGGTGTTCAGGCCAAAGATATTATTCTGTCCGGCGATTCTTGCGGTGCCAATCTGGCCTTGGCGCTGGCACTCAAAATACAGCAGGAAAGTCTGCCACAGGTCAGCGGTCTGATTCTGCTGTCTCCACTGCTGGATTTAACGTTGACCAGTGAATCTTTACGTTATAACCAGAAGCATGATGCCCTGCTGTCTCTGGAAACGGTTCAAACCGGGATTGAATATTATGTGCCGCGTTCGATTGATCGTGGTGATCCGGAAGTTTCTCCTTTTTTTGCCGATTTAGCCGGCTTGCCACCGATTCATATTCAGGTAGGTTCCAAGGAAATTCTGCTGGATGATGCTAGTCGTTTTAAAGAAAAAGCGGAACAGGCGGGTGTCGAGGTCGAATTTAAACTCTATACCGGCATGTGGCACAACTTCCAGATGTTCAGTGCCTGGTTCGATGAAGCCAAACAGGCGCTGACCGATCTTGCAGAATTTGCCCATCGTCTGGACCGAGATTAAGCATGATTTAGCATATAAAAAAGGTCAGCCGTAGCTGACCCTTTGAAAAAAGGTTTTAGGTTTTAAATGGCCTGAACTTGCTGCAATGCAGTTTGCAATGCTTGGGCTTTAACCGCTTCGCCCATGTTCACTCCTTCAGCACGAATCACTTCGATATCATTCACACCGGTAAAGTTAAACACGGTTTTCAGGAAAGCCTCCTGAAAATCAGCCGGGCTTTGCTCGCCATAGACACCACCACGGCTGCTGGCAATATACACTTTCTTATTGCCCGCCAAACCCACAGGACCTTGTTCGGTATATTTAAAAGTACGTCCCGCGACACAGATCCGGTCAATCCAGGCTTTTAGGGTTGATGGCAAACCGAAGTTATACATCGCTGCACCAATCACCACGACATCAGCCTGTAAATATTGATCTAAAATTTCCTCGCCCAATGCCGTTTGTTCTGCATTCTGGCCCATTAAAATTTCGGCGGTAAGATGAGGAATAGGCTGTGCAGCCAGATCCAGATACTCAACTTCAATGGCCTCAGCATATTTTTGCTGCAGTTGTTCCACCACAGCCTGAGTCAACTGACGCGAAATAGAAGCATCTCCTAAAATACTGGAATCAATCTGTAAAACTTTCATGGTTTCGCTCTTTATCTTTGGTTGTTTCTAACAATGCAGCCATTTTAACGATTGACTATATTGAAATAATTAGTACAAATAAAACACATCATCCTGAATTTAGAACAAAACTGTATACCTCTTAACCTCTTTAATTTTGATTAAGACCCTTTGACATAGCCTGGATCACTTGCGCTATCGGCAAAGACTGAGCAGATCAGATATCAACTAAATCACAAAAATGTTTTAAATATTGTTGTTTATCAAGCATTCAAACTTATGTTATCTTGTGTAAATAAAGTTATAAATATCCAATAAGTCTTAAAAAAAATCTGCCATAACAATTAAAGTCAGACCGGGACCATGAAGCGAATATCGCCTGTATTAGAAAAAGTGCTAAGACACAGAATCAAGAAATACCTGGTCGAAGATGAAGTCGTGATGAACTGGCGCATCCTGAAGAAATGCATCCTGATGCTGACCTTGGGATGCGGAGTACATCTGACCTGGCTCGGCTGGGATATTTTCGTGTTATTAAATCCCGAATATTGGCAATATGTTCATCTAGAACGGGTCTATACACAAATTACTCTGAACAGCAGCTTTCTGGTAATTCTATTTCTCCTGATTTTTCCCTGTTATAAATTTCAGGGGAATCAGCTGATTGAACGTTATCTGCCTTATATGGCAGTGGGTACTTTTGTTATCTCGTTGTGTCGTGACGCCTATCTCGTCGGGGTGATCAGCCCTGTGGCCACGACCTCCTATGTCTGTTTAATTATGGTGGGACTGGTGCTGTTCCATCGCACGCTGGTTTATAGCATGCTGATTCCAGCGTCAATTTTCCTAGGCGGATGTGCCTATTTAAGTTTCAGTCATCAATTACCTTATTCACCGCTCTTTAATATCGATGACAAGCTTTTTTATAATGGTTTCTGGCTGTTATCGATGCTGTATTTCATTTTGCCAATTCTGGCCGTCTGTATGGTGTTATTCGAGATTCTGCTCAGTCAATGGCGTCATCGCGAGCAGCTGATCAAACAGCTGAGCCAGATTGATCCGCTCACCAATCTGTTTAACCGCCGTAGTATCAACCAATGTCTGGATAAACTGAATGCCGCAGCCACTCCCAATTATGCTTTAGTGCTATTGGATCTGGATCATTTCAAGAAAATTAATGATCACTATGGCCATCATAAGGGTGATGAAACCTTAGTCGAAGTGAGTGCCGTGCTGAATCAGCAATTGCGCGAAAGTGATGTAGTCGGCCGTTTTGGCGGGGAAGAATTTATTTTGGTGCTTAAAAATACCAGTCTGGAAAAAGCCGAACAAGTGGCTGAACGCTGCCGCATCGCCATTCAGCAATTGCAGATTTTCAGTGATGAGGATGAGCTGATTCCGGTGACCGCCAGTTTCGGGATTGCCATTTCTAGCGCGGAATTACGCCCGCAGCAGTTATTGAGTCAGGCTGATCAGGCGCTTTATCAGGCTAAAGCCGGTGGGCGTAATCTGGTCAAAGCTTATGCTGAACCGGTGCCAGTACAGATGCAGGTTTCTTAAACGGGTTCAGCTTTTTTTAAGAACTAAATTATGGATTTTCACTTTGAGCCAGTGCTTGCAGCTGTGCCAGCAATTCTGCCTCGCTAAAAGCACCGGTTAAACGTAAACCCCTAATTTCCTGCTGCTGCGCATTCAAGAATAAATACGTCGGCGGCCCGAGAATTTCCCATTGGTTTAACAGCGCTTGATGAGAGACATTATATTGGCTTAAATCCAGCTTGATCAGGAAATATGGCGCAAGCGCCTGCTGTACCGCTGCAGATTTTAAAATACGATGTTCGATCGGCTGACAGGCAACACACCAGTCGGCGTAGACATCAATAATAATCTTTTGCCCTTGTGGTGCCCTGTCCAAAATCTGCTGAAATTCTGCTGCACTACGTGCCACATGCCACTTGGCTTCTGTGCTCGCCTGCTCCACAAAAAAACGCTGACTGTGCTGATATTGGCTATAAGCGATATAGGGCACGGCCAGTACCAGACACAGGATATATAGCCATCTCAAACCGGTACGATGCCAGAAAATCCGGAACAGCACATAAGCCACGAAGGTCATACCCAAAGCTAGGGATAACCATTGTAAAGCGGCTTCTGAAATCAGTGGGCGAATAAAATACAGCGCCAGCGCCAGCATGATAAAGGCAAAGAGCACTTTGATCTGATTCATCCAATGCCCGGCTTTAGGCAGAATCCGTGCACCCAGAATACTGGCCAGCAATAAAGGCGTGCCCATCCCAAAACCTAAAGTAAACAGCAGTAAAGCTCCCTGCCACTGACTTTGCGTCTGGGAAATAAACAATAATGCGCCTGCCAGCGGTGCGGTCATGCATGGCCCCACCAGAAGCGCCGAGATCATGCCCATGACACCGGCACTGACCAGACTGCCTCCCTGCTGCATGGCCTGTGCCCGATCCAGACGATGAACCAGACGTTGCGGCAGTTTGATTTCAAACAGGCCAAACAGATTCAGGGCAAACAGGACAAACAGGATGCTAAATGCGATCAGGGTTCCCGGTTGCTGCAACCAGCGCTGAAAATTCAGGCCGGCCGAAGATGCAATTAGGCCAAGTACTGCATAGACAGCGGCCATACTGCTGACAAAAGTCAGTGCAATCATCCAGGCTTTCAGTCCTTTACTGTCACGTACGATCAGCGAGGTCAGAATCGGCAGCATCGGCAAGGAACACGGTGTAAAAGCCAGTAAAATGCCTAAGCCAAAGAACAGCAAAAGCCCATAGCCCAAAGAGCGTTCAAGCAGTTGGGCTGACCATTTCTGGTCTTGTGCTGCATAGGGTTCAGTTTGTGTGTGGGCTGATGCAGAGATTTCATTTGCTGTAGATTCTGAGGAGTCCGCTGCATTAAATAGGGTATTGTGTTGCAGTGATGAAGTATTCAGATCAAGTAAACGCTTTGTTCCTGATCCGGTAGCTTCAAATTGCACCAGACCAGACAAATCGGTCTTGAACTGAATGGTTTGTGGCGGATAACAGATCCGGTCTTTGGCACAGCCCTGCCAGCTGACCTGATAGGATTGCCCCGCCTGAGTCGGAATTTGAAACTTTAACTGCTGATAATAAACCTGGGTATGTCCATAGTTATCATCATATAAATCTTCAGCGGGTGGCAACTCAAACGACACCGGTTGGTTGCCCTGCCGGACTTCAATTTTATGCTGATACAGATAATAGTTGTCTGGAATCTGCCAACTCAGTTCAGCCTGCTGCTGACTGGTGGAGATCACGCTCACAGGAAAAGCCTGCTCGGCAGACAACAATGCAGTTTCCGCCTGAGCAGGACTGCTGAACAAGGTGCTTCCCAAAATAACCAGGGCAAGCATTTTCCCCCAGGTCGGGAACTGCGAGTATTTCATCATCTGTGAGTTGGATAACTTAGAACAGCACAGAGAAACCTAGGCCTGAGAAGTAACTTCGATCTGCACCATCCAGATCTACACCGACATTCGCATCCAATTGGACACGGTCGTTTAAGGCATACATAACCCCGGTACCGAGCGCGTATTGATTATCGACACTTTCAGCTTTACGGTAAATCAGTTCAGAATAACCTGACCAGCGATCAGTAATACGGTAGCCTAGAGAAGGAATCGCAGACACTGCCCAGTTGCTGTCCTGCCATTCATAACGCATGGTCAATGCGGTACTGACCAAGTCATTATATTGAGACGACACGACAGAACCCAAGCTGTAAATATCTTCTTCATTAGTGAAACCGGCATTGCCTGTTGCAATGATGGCTTCGGCCAGCAAAGCCATACTGAGTTTGTCATCATCCAAATCAATGGCCTTTTTCAGACCAATACTAACATCGCCCAGACCATCATCTTCTTCGGTCTGGCCATTGGATTTCACTTGGGTCCAGGTCGGGCCAGCCCAACCTAAACGCAATTCCAGATCATCACTGAGTCCGGTACGTAACAACATATCTGCACTGAGTGTGGTCGCGGTCTGATCGCCCGACTTGCTATAACGCGCTGTAGGCAAGCCTTGCTCCCAAGCGACATTTCCGACTGGAGTAATTCCAGTACTGAGACCCTCACCTGGTCGATCAAATTCAAAATCTGCTGCGAAAAGCTGTGCACTACAACCGGCCAGTGCAATCAAACCCAAGGTTTTTAATGTTGTCATGTTGGAGCTCTTTATTAAAATTTAACTGAGTTCTTTGGTCATTTTTGCGCCATGCTTGCGAAGCAGTTCTAGCGTCTGTTTTTCTTCATCCAAGGCTTCTGACCAGTTGATTTCATCAAAATCACAATCAAAGAATAGATCACTAATTGAAGATAAAATAGTCATGCCATCTTCATCTTTGCTATTTGGATCGACTTTTTCATCCAGTAAACGCTGTACAGCTGGCGCGCATGCGGCACTTGCGGCATCCCAGAGTGGACCATAAATTTCTTCTGCATCCCACAAATGCAGATTCACTTTGGCCTGGATCAGTTCTTCCAGAATCTGTAAATGTACCGCCAAACGTGCCTGTTTCTCCTCTTCTGAAAGTGGTGTTCCGGCTTCATACAGCTCACACACTTCTTCCCACCATTTAAACAGGCCATCTGACCAGACCGAAATCACCGGGCCTTTGTCATGATCAATAAAATTCGGGTTGAGTCCATCTGCCAGCAGCTGTTTGACCTGGTCCAGATTTAATTCTTCGAGTGCTTGCACAAAAAGTTGTTGTTGCGCAGTTAACATGATGGAGCTCACTTTGATTCGTTTTCGACTATTATGCCGAATAAAGCAGGATTTGTTGTGCTTCTCATAACTATATTTTTGTTTAATACGAAAAAAGCCCCGCAGGGCTTTTTCAAATCGGTTCGGCTTAGTCTTCGATATCCGCAGTATCTGTGTCTGCTAGTTCGAGAGCACCAGGACGAACATTGTCTTTTTTCTCGATCACATGTTCCAGACTACGTTTTAGTCGGTCAATTGCACCATGGATCGCAGTATCGACATTATGGCCACGATGATTGACTACGACAGGTTTCAAGCCTGCAGGACGCGCTTCAATCATACAACGAATATCGTCATCGCCGCCTTTGGCGCCATTTTCATCACTGAGATGGACTGAAAAATGGGTAATACGTTCGCTGTGGCGCTGGAATTCTTGATTTAATTCTTCCCGTACATAAGTAATTAAACGATCACTATTCTGAATGTGGTTATCGGTACGAAGTTCAATATTCATATATTACCATCCTCAATCTTTGTAACTTTTGAGTGCAAAATTTTTTATCTTGGCACATTTGTAGCTTGCTGTTTCGCATCGCATTTCACTTCTTCAAATGATTGGAATCACACCCTCCATTTTGAATGATGAACACATTTTTGAGTCTGCAGAATCGTGTCCTTATATCTTGAATATCGGCTGTATCTGGGAAATATGCAAGTGATATTTTGGTTTTTTAGCAAAAGAATAATCCATTGTGACAACTGCTTACTCAGCTCAAAAATGCAGGATTTTTCAACTGGTAATTTCAAAACCTTTCACACGATTTAATTCGAAATAATTTTTTAGCCAGACCGATAAATCGCTTAAATAACACTCGACCAGAAAACCTAAAAAAGAGGAATTAAAAGTATTTTTTATCGAAATTAGCTCACTTTTATCTAATAATTTTTCTTATAAGATCTGCATCTAGTAAGCCTTACAGTCCTGAATAGATCATTTGCTTTATCATTATTTAGTTACTTTTGCAGAATCAGGAAAAATACCCCTTCGTCATTCTAAAATAACAACCTGCAAAATAATTTTTTATTGAAATATAAGACCGTTCAATCTCACTTGAAGAGGCTGAGAACAGGCTTATAAAACGACGGTCATTTGAGATTTTCAAACTAACCTCATTACACAAACAGAACAAAGCTGTTCAGCCTCAGGCCCAAATTAATTACTAAACAATCTGTATATCCCCCCCTATTTTTTACTGATTTTGTAAGTTAATCATCGTAAATTGAAGTGATTTTATATTTTTAGTTATACATTCAGTCTTTTAAGGCACTACATATTCAACTTTATTTAAAAAATAATAATTTAGAGAAGTATCAGCGAAAGGCAATGAAAACTGAGGAAGATGATCGTCTTCATTCAACTCATGGGGGCTGAAATATATTTAAGTCAGCGATCACTTTTAACTTTATTTTTACTTATTAATCTGTATGCTTATTCTGCTTTCTCGGGGGGATAGATTTAAATGAAATTTACACAACTTGCGGCACTTTGTGCATTGGCTTCAACTGCAGCATTTGCTCAAGCAAAACCAGTTTGGCAGGACTTTAGCGTTACAGGTCTTTATGGTGAAAACTATAAATCACCATTTCTCACTCAAGATGAAAAGCTTGATCAAACAACAGTTACTGCTGAATATGCGGCAGGTTTAAAATATGGTGATTTCTTTGCTTTCGCTGATCGTACTAACAATGATCCAGAAGGTAATAGTACCTATTTTGAGGTTGCACCGCGTTTAAGCTTAAGTGCAGTTTCAGGAACTAAACTTGAAGTTGGTCTAATCAAGGACGTACTCGTTGCGACAACTTGGGAAGGTGGCGAAGGCTTTAATAACTATTTGTATGGTGTTGGTTTTGCTTTAAATGTTCCATATACTCAATATGCAAACATTAACTTCTACAAAGCTGACAATGATAACACTGCAGATGATTATCAAATGACCATCACTTACGCAGTACCATTTAAGTTAGGTACTGAAGATTTCCTTGTTGATGCATTCCTGGATTGGTCAACGGCTGAAAAGAATGGTCACGCAAGTGAGTTAAACTGGACATCTCAGTACAAATGGAATGTAGGTAAACATATCTCTCCAGACACTAAACTTTATGTAGGTATCGAACATTCAGTTTGGAACAATAAATATGGTTATAAAGGCGTAGACCAAAATGATGTCAGCGCACTTGTGAAATATCATTTCTAATTGATGTATGATCAAAGGCAGAACTCCGGTTCTGCTTTTTTTTAAACTGTGATTTCAGATCAACCTTACCAGAACAAGAATATGCCTGATTTTGACATTCGACCTGCGACCGAACATGATCTTGAAACCATCCTCAAGATTTATAATCAGGAAGTACTTTATGGTACTGCGACCTGGAACAGAACAGCCTTTGATCTGAACTATTTCAAAATCTGGTTTAAACAGCTTAAAAATCAGAATTTCCCGGTTTTTGTGGTTGAAGATATTCAAAATCAAGTCGTTGCTGGCTATGCTTGTTATGATCAGTTTCGTAGTATTCAGGGCTTTCAACAGACGGTAGAACATTCCATCTTTTTAAATCCAGATTATGCAGGGCAAGGTTTGGGTTCTAAATTATTACAGTATTTAATTGAACAGGCTCAAGTACAGAAATTGCATATCATGGTCGCAGCGATTGATTCAGAAAACACCTCATCGATTCGTCTGCATGAAAAACTGGGTTTCGTTCAAACTGCCTATATGCCGCAAGTCGGACAGAAGTTTGGGCAATGGCGTGATTTGGTACTCTTACAACTCAATCTGGATCAAGCTTGATTCATTCTTAGTTTAAAACTATTCCAGAACTGCTTTCTGGACACTACTCTTCAGCTTTTTAATACTTGGCCATCACGATATTTTGTTGTTATCCAGTTTAATAAGCACAAGTTCTATTTACTTATACGAGCGGCTATGTTTTATTCAGCTCAAAATCATACTGAATAACACCATGTATAAATCTCTATTGTCTATTGGTCTTTTAAGTTTAAGTATGCTCACTTTTGCTGATTCAGACTTTGAAAAAGAGCTCCGTTCAGGCTGTAGCAAAGTGCAAAGCTATGCAAATAATGGCAAAAAATTCTACGACCAAAAACAATATCAAAAGGCCATAGCGCAATTTGAGCAACAAGCCGCATGGTCATCCTTTTGTGCGATGAATGTAGAAGACGGTGGTACAGCTTTTTCCGAACGCGATATCACCACGGCGTTTAATAATGTTGGCTTAAGTTATGCCAAGCTTGGAAAGCCGCAATGGGCACGCGCCTGGTTCTCGGTTTTCCCGAATGCTAAAGCCAGCCAGTTCAATCTAAAACAGTTACCTGCACCAGAAAAATCAAAGAGTCTTGCAGGAAAATATGTTCGTTATGCAGGTTTTGGTCAATGGAATACGATGGAAGTTAAACGGGCTTCGAATGCCTACCAAATTGAGTTTAATGGACTCTATATGGGTTTGCGCAGTCTGATTTATGGACCAAATATGGGAGAATTTTCAACCCGCATGCCACTGAATAAAGCTCAGACCAATTACAGCGTAGAAGATTGCAAAATTGATTTAAAATTTCAGTTTAACGCTCAAATTGGACAACAGATTGTGGTGAATAGCAGCAATCCGATGTCTTGTGGTTTTGGACATAATGTCTCGGCGGATGGCATGTATTTAAAGGTTGAGTGATTGCTGATTCAGCGATATCTTATTGCCCTATAACAAACATAATATTCAAAATATTACAGGGAAAATATGGCTAAATTTCTAAATACCAGTGCAACCAATTTTTTCTTAGAAGAACTCATCAAAAATGCCAAAGAACGTTTAATTTTAATCAGTCCGTATTTGCGTCTCAATGACCGTATTAAAGAATTATTAGAAGACAAAGACCGGTTAAAATGATCCTAGCCAAATAATTAGACAGCGGTTCCCTCTAAATTTTTCAAATATTCTTTTTCAAAAGCTTCGGGACTAACCCAGCCATTTGCAG